>DAISKX010000528.1:0-3399 GCA_036820725.1 Nitrospiraceae bacterium | reverse complement strand
AGCCGGAGCGTTTTTCTCAACCGCGGTGGCGAAAATGGTGGGTGGAGGAATCGTGTTTTCCGACGCCATCACCCATGCGGTTGTCGCCGCGTCGCTGAGCGGCGCGATCCTGTGGAATCTCTTCACCCTCATCCTAGGATTACCGAGCAGCTCCTCGCATGCGCTGATCGGCGGGCTCGTGGGATCGGCCGTCGCCCATGGCGGATGGGCGACCATTAAATTCGGTGGCCTGCGATCCGTGTTGGAAGCCATGATTCTGTCCCCGTTGTTCGGCTTTGCAGCCGGGCTGCTGATCATGGTGACGATCAGTTGGGCATTCTTCCGGGTGCCGCGGAGCATCGCGACCCGTCTCTTCAGCCGGTTGCAATTGATCTCCGCCAGTTTCATGGCGTTCAGCCATGGAGCCAATGACGCCCAGAAGGTCATGGGAATCATTACGCTGGCACTCCTCTCCTCAGGCCACTTGCAGACGTCGGAAGTACCGGGTTGGGTTATTGTCAGTTGTGCCGCTGCAATGGGGCTCGGCACAATTGCTGGCGGCTGGCGTATCGTCCGCACCTTGGGAATGGGCATCGTGAAACTGGAACCGGTGCACGGCTTCGCCGCTGAAACCGGTGCCGCCGCGGTCTTGCTTGTCACCGCGCATATCGGACTTCCTGTCAGCACGACCCATACCATCACCTCGGCCATTATGGGCGTGGGAGCAACACGGCGGTTGTCAGCGGTCCGGTGGGGGGTCACCGCGAAGATTGTCAGTGCCTGGGTCTTTACCCTGCCGGGAGCGGCATTGCTGGCGGCGGGAGTTTATGCTCTCATGGTCGCTGCCGGCTGACGCTCTGCGAATGTCGGGCTGGTGACCGGCAGCTTGACGACAAAGCGGCTTCCTCTCGGCTGGTGTCCTTCCACCCACACGCGCCCTCCATGTCCTTCCACGATATGTTTGACAATGGCGAGGCCCAGGCCGGTTCCCCCCAGTTCCCGCGATCGTGCCTTGTCGACGCGATAAAAGCGTTCAAACACGCGAGGGCGATCGGCATCCGGGATCCCGATGCCCGAGTCCGACACTCTGACTTCAAGGACCTGCACGTTCTCTGCGTACGGGTCGTCAGAAACGCGCAGATCAACCGAGATGGTCCCTCCGTCGGGCGTATACTTCACAGCGTTATCAAGCAGATTGATAAATACTTGGACGAGACGCTCCTCGTCGCCAATCACCAGCGGGAAGGCTTCGGGGAACGTCAAGGTCACCGTATGGTGCTTTTTGTCGGCGAGTGGTTTGATGAAGGCCACCGTTCGTTCGAGCACGGCATGGAGGTCGACGGGGTCGCGTCTCAATAGGACTTGTCCTGATTCTATCTGTGACAGCTGCAAGAGATCGTCGAGAAGCAGGTTCAAACGGTTGCTCTGCCTGAGAATAATGTCGAGAAACTGCGAGGCCGTGTCGGGGTCATTTTTGCCACCGTCAATAAGCGCCTCGACGTATCCCTTGATCGAGGTCAGCGGCGTGCGCAATTCATGCGACACGTTGGCCACAAAGTCCTTTCTGATCTTCTCCAGCCTTCGCAGTTCGGTGATATCGTGAAAGACCAGCACGACGCAGGCCTCGTTTTCCAGTCGACCTCCCGCCATGGAGGCTTCAACGCGGAGGCACCGGCCGTTCGGGAACAGCGTGATTTCACTTCCTTCGTTCGATCGGGTCTTGAGCACAGCGGAAACGAGGTTCCCGAGTGCTTCATGTCGGATGACTTCCCCGTAAGGACGGCCGCGACAATCGGTTCGATTCAAGGCAAACATCCGTTCAAGGGCGGGATTGACTTGCAAAATCACCCCGCGATAGTCGAGCACCATGATGCCTTCGATCATGGCGGTCAACATGGCCAGCAGTTGCGCCCGATCTTCCGACACTTCTTTGATCTTGGCTTCCAACTGGTCGGTCATATGGTTGAGCGTGCGGGCCAGAAATCCGACTTCATCCTCTGACGCGGCATGAATGCGAACGCCCGTCGTTCCTCCGGCCAGTTGTTTGGCCACAGACGCCATCTCGGCCAGCGGCTTGGTGATGCTCCGGCTCAATACAATGCTGAGCGCGACTGCCGCCAAGAATGCAATGCCGAATGCTACGGCGAGATCCCGCTGAATGGTACGAATGCGGGCTTCCATCGTCGTCAAAGGGAACCCGACACGGACGACGGGATATTGAGTGGGCATGTCACGAAGATCGGCAAGAGAGAGCGCCAGATAGTAGGTCCGCTCCCCCGTGGTGTGGCTGGCCCGGATGTCGGTCCCGCGTCTGGACACCAGGGCCTGAGCAATTTCCGGGCGGGTCGCATGGTTATCCAGTTGTGCCAGTTCTGCAGAGGCAACCGAGCTGTCGGCGAGCACGATGCCGTCCGTCTGCACGACCGTGACTCTGATGCGGGAGGCGCGGCTGAGTTCCTGCGCCGTGGCCTGCAGCAACTGCTGCGGGACGGTTATGCCGGAATGATCAAAGAGTGAACGAAGGGAGTGGGCAATGAGGCTTCCGCGGGTATCCAACATCTCGGACACCCGGATGAGCTCCGATTCTTCGACGGAACGAATCGTGAGCCACCCCGCGACCGCCAAGCCCAAGATGACGGCAGCCAAGGTCGCGAGGGTGACCTTCCATCGGATGGAAAGGTTCATACTGATGCGCTGGAGTCCCGCAGCTTATACCCGAGAGATTTTACCGAGATGATCGCGTCGTTGAGAAGAGGAATCTTCTGTTTGAGCCGCCGGACATGCACGTCGACGGTTCTGGTGGTTCCATAGTAATCGTAGCCCCACACTGAATTCAGCAGGACATCGCGCGTGAGGACCCGCCCGACGTTCCGCACCAAGTGTTCCAACAGGCCGAATTCCTTGGCCGTGAGAGGGACCTCGCGATCCCGTACCTTGACTTCGTGACGCGAGAGATCCAACCGGAGCGAGCCATACTGATAGGTCGATTGCGAATCGCCGGCGCTGCGATCCATCCGGCGCAGCAGCGCCTTCACGCGGGCCACCAGGGCCTTCGGGCTGAAGGGCTTGGTCACGTAATCGTCCGCTCCCAACTCGAGTCCGATCACCGTGTCCGATTCCTCGGCCTTCGCGGTCAACATTAGAACCGGCAACATCGCAGTGTCCGGATGGAGACGAATCTTCTTGCACACTTCAAGGCCGTCCATCTCCGGCAGCATCAGATCGAGAACCACCAGATCGGGATGCTCCTCTTTGATTCGCTTGAGTGCTTGTATCCCGGTCGTGGCTGTAAGTGTCCGGAAGTCATCCTTCTCGAGGTACATCTTGACGAGCTGAAGAATATCGGCGTCGTCTTCCACAATGAGGATTTTTTTATGTGCGAGTCGTGTCATGGCGGCAATTGTGGCATAGTGAGGGAAA
>DAISKX010000527.1:0-3402 GCA_036820725.1 Nitrospiraceae bacterium | reverse complement strand
CCATCCCATTTCGTAGGCGGCCACGCGCGGCGTCTCCGTCATCTGATCGACCAAGCCGTGACAGGTAACACACTGCAGGTCGTGGGCCAAGTGCCGCTCGTGGGTAAAATAGACGAAGTCCGGAAGGCGCTGTAAGCGAACCCAGGATACCGGCGATTTCTGTTTCCAATGATCGAGAAGGAGAGCGGTGTCTTTCGTCTCGGCGTCAACGTTTTGGTGACAACCGATGCACAGTTGCATGGAGGGGATACCAGCGGTCGGAGACTGGTGGGCAAAGCGATGGCAGTACAAGCAGTCGATGTGGAGCTGTCCTGCGTGAAACTCGTGACTGAACGCGATCGGTTGGCGGTCCTGAGTCGTCAAATCGGCACTGCCCTTGGAATAGAGCAGTCCGATCATGACGGCCATGAGACCGGTCGTGGCCAGTAAGGCGGTCCCCATCCACATAGGTTTGGTCATGGTGCGCCGGGAGGGAGGTGTAGGGTGCCGCTACACACGCCGTGAACGCGGAGCAAAATGCACGCCCCTGTCGGCTGCGGCGCCGAATAGTGTTATTCCAAGCCGGGAAGACTGCTTGATGATAACGGATTATCCCCGCACGACCGCGATGAAGAACTGTCAACCAGCGGACACCTTGTCCATGTCAGGACAATACTTCCACCGCCTTGTTGCCGTAATATGCAACCGAACCGATCACACCAGGTCAAAGCGCACCTTGAGCCTTTAAGAGACTCCGTCTGTAAGGGCGGGGTTCTTCATTAACCGTACAATGGTTACAGGCAAGTGGCTCAACAGAAGGTCGGTAGGCCAGCGAATAGAATCTGATGCCTGTGAAAGGTTTAGTACCAAATCGGTACGACACGACTTACTGTGCAAACACCTGTCCGTGGCTCAGTGCCACACGTGACTCTATCTCGGAAGCTCCACTGGCAACACACCCTCTTCTAGGGCTCTCGCCCGCTGTTCATACCACGCAACGGTGCGTTTCAAGCCTTCATCCAATGGAACCCGTGGAGCCCAACCCAGTAGTTCTTGCACGACCTTCATATCGGCCACCCGGACCTGTTCAAGGGGTCGATCAGGCCTTGCGCCGAACACAGGGGCGATACCGCTGTCGGTGAAGTGCTCGAGTTTTTCGACAACGCTTCGCACCGTCACCAATTTCCCGGATCCGATGTCGATTGTTTTGCCCTCTACATTCTGTGCATGAGCCGAAGCGAGAAGTCCTTCGACGACGTCATCCACATAGACCCAGTCTACGGGTCGTTCGCCGCTCATCAGGTACGGCGCTTCCCCCTTTATCAACGAGAGAATGACGTAGGGTATCAGTTTTTGCAGGTCCTGTTGGGCGGGACCATACACCATAAAAATTCGAAGAATGACAATAGGAACGTGATACAGCGCGTGGAACATTCGGGCATAGGCGCTGCTCGCCCACTTCGTGACGGCATAGGGGGAGGAAGGAACAGATTCGGAGGCGCCGGGCGGCGGCTCTTCCTGGGAACCTGCGAGAATGAACCTCGAACACCCGACTTCTCTGGCGGCAGTGAGCAAATTGACCGTGCTCATGAGATTACACTCAAACGTCGGCAGAACCGCATCGACGCTGCGTTGCCCGACGACATGACCGGCCAGATGAAAGATAAAGTCGGGCTTGATTGACTCCAACAGCTCTCTCGCGGTGGACAGGTCGGCGAGATCCCTCTGATACCAATGCACGCCGCTTGATGACTGAGGTTGCGGCGCCCGTGAAACGGCCGACACGTCGCTCTTCAGCCGGGTGAGGCGATCTACGAGATGCCGACCGATAAACCCGGTGCCCCCGGTCACGAACACCCGTTTTCCTGATAAGTCCTGCCGGTCGTTCACGTTTCGTCCTGTTCGCTCTGTGGACATGTTCCTGGCATTTCGGGAAATGTCTGATCCGGGTTCCTGCACTATTCCTTTGAGCTGCCCAGCTATCGTAGCGGTCGGCGAGCTGTCCGCTACTGATGATCCGACATGCAATCAGTATGACTGTACATGTCCAGTCATACAGTTAGACACACCTTATCAGCCTATGCAAGGGACCTCGATGGGAGTGGTTAGGGTGGAAGGCGAACGCAATGATAGTGAGTCTTCTAAATTCTTCTAATTGGCGGATATGTAGGAGCAGATCCGCCAACTATGGGAACGTAATTGGTTGTCGGTAAGAAGGCTCGCTAGTACACGTGAGTTTTTCCCAAACCTTATTTCTCAGATAGAACTCGGCCAGACTTCCCCTGCGATTGGGTCCTTAAGCGCGTGGCTGCGGCTTGAGGCGTCACGCTCGGCGAATCTTTCAAATCGTTTTACGTGATTGCGCAGAGTCTTGCCACGTCGTATCCTGTGATTCGGTTTGTGTCTGAGGGATCGCTTTATCATCATGAAGCCGGACTCTGCGGCGGTTCCCGTTCACGAGCCGGAACACTGTGGGAGTAGAATGGCATCATCGAGAAGGGTCGCAGTTTCTCTTCTGATACTGCTCGGCTGGTGGCTGCCGGCCTCTGTCTCAACGGTCTCGGCGGAATGGTACGTCGCCGGCCAGCTCGGCGTGAATTTCGCGGACCAACTCGGCGATATTCGCGGAACAGGAGATCTCAGTGGATTCCGTGCCCCGGACTTTGATCTAAAAAACGCGCTGGTGTACGGTGCAAAGGTGGGGGTATTCCCAGGAAACGGGTGGTTCGGCGTGGAGCTGGACGCGTTTCATAGCACCCCGCACATCAAGAATCTTGATGATGTGCCGGGCATCCATATGCGAGTCACTAACGTCGGTATCAATCTGATCGCACGGTATCCGGGCGTCACCTTCCAGCCCTACGTGGGCATCGGCACGGGAGCCTTGATCGCCCGAATCGGCGATTCCGCCACGACGCAGGGGGACACCGACGTATCCTCCGGACTCAACTTGCTCACCGGCATCAGAGCGTTCGTGACGCCCTACATGGCTGTGTTCACTGAATACAAATATACCCAGTCCACCTTTGAGTTCGACCAGGCTTTCGGCCAAAACTCGGGGTTCAATGGAAATTACAATGCCCAGCATCTGGTCTTTGGCGTTTCATACCATTTCTAGTGCACTGCCCCTCTCCCCACGGACGGTGAGGGGCAAGCCGTTTCAAACCCGTGAGGCATGAAGGTGAGGTGTAATTCAATAGGGCAGGTCTTCTTTCTGTTAGTCGTGGCCACAGCTGCTATTTTGGCAGGATGCGCTCAAAGCGCACACCAGTCAGGTCGTGATTTGCTCGATAAAATCCTTCCGGATGAGCTGCAGCGCCAGGTCGATGAATCCGTCTCGTTTACAGACTTGAAAACCAACTCGGGCGCCTATCAAGGCAGGACGGTGATGCTCAGCGGCATCGTGGTCAGGAGCAAGCGGGT
>DAISKX010000526.1:0-3403 GCA_036820725.1 Nitrospiraceae bacterium | reverse complement strand
TACCGCGCGGCAACATCTAAAGGAATGGGTTTTACAGGTGGGCTTTATGTGGCGTTGTGCTTCATTCCAGGCTCAATCCGCTGGGTTGGTGGGTAATGTCGCGACATCGTGTCAGGGTTTTCTATCCGCACTGTTCATTTTCATTCCTCACTTCAACTTCTTCTCAAAATCTCCAACACAAGTACTTAGACCAGGGAATTTATAGGGATTCGCTGTGCGGAACCAGCTTGCGTGGACTGCCACGTTAGGTTCGATCTATTGCACGGCGAGCGTGGCGTGAGGCTCATCCGGAAGCACGTCGAGAGTTGGGCCGTCGTTCGGAAACGGTGCCGATAATGAAGGTGTTCTTTCAGTTTCTGATAACTGCACCATCCGTCCACGGGTTCTCGCCAACTCAACTTGTTAAGCTGACGAAGATTCGTCTAGGGGATGCAGGACCGTCCTAGCTTCCCAAGCTAGTAGGTAGTCACGTATCGAAATGTATTCTGTCCTCTGACGCGATCGTGTGAACCCCTCAGATTCTCGCCAGGGTGGCTCTGATTGGGCGGGGCTATCGAACACCCCTCCATGGCCCCCTTTATTACCACTTCATACTTGGCCGCACCAAGGCTTCATCGAGCGGTGAATGTGCAGATCGTTACTCATCGGCCTGAAGCGGCGGAATATCGCGGACTCGGGCGGTAACATCGCGGGGAAGTCCGGCAAAAGTGCCGACGTGGGCATGATCGATCCCCACGGTGATCATTCCCGCACACCGCTCCATAGATATCTCCCTTTCTTTACACTCTTCTTCACCTTGCATGTTTAAGTCGTGCCTGTGGATTCAGAGGGCAAATTCACTTAACCCAGTAGAAAAATTGGCGAAAACATAGCCGTGATTGAAACACGGGTTCAAATCCCGTTGGGACCACCAGTACTTACGCGATTTTCACTTTGTCAGCGTGACACGTTTTGTTGTGGATAACTTCTGCGGTGGGTTCCATGCGCCTCTAATGAGGCGATCCCTTCGCGCAAATGATCGGGTCCCAGGTGCGCGTAGCGGAGCGTCATCTTGATATCGCGATGCTCCGCCAAGGTCGCCACTTCCGGCAGTGGCCGGCCGGCTTGCACGAGTCGGCTGATGAACGTGTGCCGTAACGTATGCAGGCTCACGTCCTCCAATCTCGCCCGTCGGGCAGCACAGATCACGGCTACGCCCACTTGATCCAAGGCATAGGGACGGCCGTCCGGTTGCGTGAATACATACGTCGATTCGCTGCATGCAGCCTGTCGATGGATGATCATAGCGGCCCGTGTCGTAAGGGGAATCAACACCGTCGCTTTCTTGGCCTTCAGATGCTGCCGTGGCACAATCAGCGCTCTCCCATGCTGCTGCACCCAGCTTCTCTGCAGATGAACCAGATCGCTGCGCCGCATGCCCGTGTCGAGACCGACACTGATGAGATCCTGCAACCATGGTGGACAGGCCGCGAGGAGCTGCGGCTCCTCTGCCTCCGTCTACCGCCGGCTCAAAACCCCGGCACCCACGGGATCCACTTAGATGTCACTTCCCATACTTCCTGAATTACTAATAGTTTTGACAAGTAGGCGCGAGGTTCACAAACAAATCTTTCTGGATTATCATAGCGGAGCGACACACATCGATCGCCACTAGCACTGAATCCATGGTAATGAGATTCTGATGACAGTTACAAACAAGCAGTCTGGAACGAATGTGCATGAGGTTGCAGAGGGCGTCTATCGGATTAACACGCCGGTTGTAATCGAAGGTGCAGGTGGGTTCTCGTTCAACCAATACCTTATTGTCGATGATGAACCTTTGCTCTTCCATACCGGTCCGCGAAAGATGTTTTCACTCGTGCGTGAAGCGGTGGGGAGTGTTTTGCCAGTCGAGAGGCTTCGGTACATTGCATTGTCGCATGTGGAGGCCGACGAGTGCGGTTCGCTCAACGAATGGCTTGCCGCCGCTCCACAGTCTGTTCCACTGTGCGGCATTGTGGCTGCCCTAGTATCGGTTAATGACCTGGCAGATCGCGTGCCCCGTGCACTCGCCGATGGAGAACTATTGCCTCTGGGCAAGCACGCCGTGCGCTGGTTCGACACTCCGCATCTGCCGCATGCATGGGAATGTGGATTTTTGATGGAAGAACGAACCGCCACCTTGCTATGTGGCGACCTGTTCACGCAGGGCGGCGCTGATCTTCCGCCCATCACGGAGTCGGATATTCTTGGACCGAGTGAGGCTTTCCGCCACGGGATGGATTACTTCTCTCACACGAAGAACGCACGCATGATGCTGGAGCGACTAGCCTCGACAAACCCGGCCACGCTGGCATGTATGCACGGCAGCGCATGGCATGGTAATGGGGCAAAACTGTTACGTGCGCTTGCTGATTCGCTATCGGCATGAGACACCACCCAACACCGACTCCCAAAGAAGTTGTTTTTGGACCACCTCAACGGTCGGCTTACGGCATCGGGAAAATTAGCACGTTACATCTCCTTCATACCGAGGGTTTTTGACCGGAAAGGGTTTCGAAGCACGACCGGGATTTACGGCGGCTTATCCCTGGATAGACTGCGGGATTCGCAGCCTATCCCGAACGAGAAGACAGGACGAACGTGTTATAATTGCCTGATTTTGCAGTAAATTCTCATTCGAGTCGATTGCAGAGACTGCCGTGTATACTGCACGAATAGCCCGCAGCAGACGTATTATTTAGCGATCTACGGAGGAGGAGTTCCTTGGTTCAACAGCAGCCGGTCTCCATCGAAACCTTGAAGGCGATCACTGACGCGTTCAATGCCCACGATCTGGACGCCATCATGGAGTTTTTCGCCGACGACTGCTCGTTTGACATGCCGCGTGGTCCGGAGCCTTGGGGGCAGCGCTTTACGGGCAAAGCCGCCGTGCGCGAGGGACTAGCCACACGCTTCAAAGGCCTTCCCGACCTGCACTACGGCGATGATCGACACTGGGTCAGCGGCAATATGGGCGTGTCCGAGTGGCTGGTGACCGGCACGGCGCCGGACGGGCGCCGAGTATGGGTCCGTGGATGCGACCTCTGGGAGTTTCTAGACGGGAAGGTGATCAGGAAGGACTCCTACTGGAAGATCGTCGAGGGGTCAGCCTGAACGCCACCGCTCTAACTATGGGGTGGAGTCGACGCGCTATCGCGCGCGCACCCCAACGTTAAGCTGTATCTCGACCAGAAACTCTACTTGTCCTGCCGTCTTTTTGACGGCCAGGACAAGACTGCGCCGCAACGTGTGCCTTAATTTCTATTGGCTGAATGTAACCTATGTAAGACAACAGTCGAGATGGTTCGCATGGACGCTGGCTATTGTGCACCAGCAGTCGGCCTGACGATTATCTCGTTCACGTCCACATCTTGCGGTTGCT
>DAISKX010000525.1:0-3420 GCA_036820725.1 Nitrospiraceae bacterium | reverse complement strand
GATGACCGCTGCCGTCGAGATCACGATTCAATGCGAATGTAGCACTGATACAAATGGGAGGGTCCCGAGTGACGCGGACTCTTCGAAGGTGGTCAAGACTTCTGTGTCATGAGATTAAGAGCACGTCGGTCTTGCCAAGAACTCGATAAGCCACGTGTCAGCCAGGTGCATTGGCGACAACGCGGCATGACCCATTTCATTCCCTCGCAACCGCTAGAGAGCCACGCAAGCCCACCAATCTATCACTATGACATCATTCGGGCCATGGCGTGTCTTGCGGTCGTGCTGCTGCACCTGGCAGCCACTGTCGTCATGGATGACACGTCTAGAGGCTCTATCAGTTGGCATGTGGCCAACCTGCTGGATGCCGGCACACGATGGTGTGTGCCGCTTTTTGTCATGCTAAGCGGGGCATTACTCCTCGATCACCGAAAGGATCACGACGCACACACATTCGGAGCCAAGCGGCTCAGAAGAATTGGTCCGGCCATTCTATTTTGGTCCATGGCCTACTTCCTGTGGAGGATCATGTTTTGGAAGCAGAGTCTGACCTTAGAAACCATCCTCTCCGATCTAAGTCTCGGGCGTCCGTTCATCCATCTCTACTTTCTGTTCCTGATCGGGGGACTCTATCTGGTGACGCCTTATCTCTGGAGTGCCGTCGCCGGGTTATCGGAAAGACAGTTTCGTGATGCTGTGGTGATGCTTTTCGGGTTGGCGATAGGAGCCAATGCCATTGATTTCCTAGGGACGAGTATCTTTACGCTATTCGTCCCCTATCTCGCGTATTACCTGGCTGGAGCATACATCACCCGAGGAGCGCAATTTGGAACGGGTCCGCTGGTGTTCACGTTCGGCTCGGCCATATTCGCAACGGCCCTTGCCACCGCTTTTCTAGTGTACCAGGGTGGACTTGAGTGGCGCTGGGCCTTTTACTTTTATGAAGATTTTAGCCCCACCACGGTGCTGGCAGCGGTCGCGCTCTTCATGTTCGCGTCGGCTTGGCAATGGCCGCCCTCCATTGCCCGCGCAGCGCGCCTTCTGGCTCCTTATACCTTCGGTATCTACGTCGCGCATCCGATCATCGTGGAATGCCTTCGCTATGCCTATTATCTGTGGACGCCGTTTCTGTTTCGACCTGTATTCTATGTCCCCGTCACGTTTGTCCTGACGGTGGCCCTCACCACAATCCTCGTGATGCTGATACGGCATCTGCCTTTCTTACGCACCGTGGTGTAATCCAATCGTTGCCATCCGAACATCCATCAATCCAACAGGTCTCTGAATGGACTATAGAACCGTTGTGCGCGTCTCGTTGGCCTTCATGATGCCCGCCCTCGTGCTCATGAGCTGGGGTCTGGTGCCGGCAGTGGCCGATGAGATTAAGCCCTTCCCTCTCTCTCTTTCGGCTACGGTGGTGAAAGGTCAGAGTAAGACCATGGTGCTGACTCTACAGAAACCCGGCACCCAGCTCCATGTGTGGCAGGCCACAACCAGTGCGCAGTGGCTCTCCCTTGCACCGGCTTCAGACATCCGCCAAACCATCACCTCGGAACGGGATACGATTGTAGTGACCGTGAATACAAAGGGAATGGTATTAGGGAATAATTATGCCTTCATACAGATTCGGGACATTGGCCCTCCTCTCTCTCATATCATTACCGTGCCCGTGACCATTGTGGTCACCTTGCCTCAGCCAAGTGCACCGCTGTCATCTCTCCCATCAGCGGCAACGAGTGCGTCCAGTTCATCAGCGCCTCCCCCCTCATCGGCCGCATCCACGTCTCAGCCTTCTCCTAACTTGAGTGCCGTACCGTCAACGCTGGTGGCATTCCCGTTTAGCCTCACGACGACGGTTGGACAAGGACAGCGCACGACCTTAACGCTCCATCTCCAGAAGACTACCGGCGATCAACATTTTTGGCAGCCGGCCAGCAACGTGAGCTGGATCAGTTTGTCGCCGGGCTATGGAAGCCTGAATCCCATTTGGAGCAACTTGGCACGGTTAAGTGTGACAGTGGATACAAGCACTCTGGCAGTGGGGGTTCATTCCGGCCTTATCTACATCATGGAGACCGGGACCGGTGTGTCGAAGGTCATGTCTATTCCAGTCACGGTCACTGTGACGGCAGCCGGAAAGGCGACGCCTGAAGCGGGCGGCGCGCCGTCTATGGGGAGGGTGACGGTGCAGTGGTCTCCAAACAGCGAAGCCGATCTGGCGGGATACAAGCTGTATGTGGGGACGGCCTCTGGACAGTATAGCCAGATCATCGATGTCGGGAACGTGACGACCCATTCTCTGGCGCTATCAAAAGGTACGACCTACTTTTTCACGGTGAGTGCATATGACGCATCCGGCCACGAGAGTGAACGTTCCTCCGAGTGGAGCAAGAGCTTGTTCTGATCACGTGAGCTCGGGTTAATACATGGGTTACAGAGGCCCAAAATGCATGAGCAATCCAGGAACCATTTCGTTGCAGATGCTTGATGTAAGAGCTGATGCGTTTACTCACGCTCAAATCTCAGCTTTCCCTCATGTAGGCGATGCGGATATTGGCCTCGCGTATGAACCACGAATTAATACAATGTGCGACATAGTGAACATACACCTTCGAAGGCTTCAGCGTGTTGGGGTGGTCGCTATAGTCGCCCTCCTGGTCGTACCGAAAATGCTCCTGGGAGCTGAGTTACGTCCGACTATTACCCAGGTAGAAAATCACAGGCCAGGGACCTCTGAATGGAGATTGAAACATCCGGCTCTTCAGCACGAAATTGAAGGGTATGCCTCCCGGACGAGCGTGAATAGAGGAGAATCCATTGATCTCTTTGTACACACGGTCGCGCCTGCCTACGACGTGCTGATCTTCCGGATGGGGTGGTACGAAGGACAGGGAGGGAGGCTGATGGCGGGACCTCATCGGTATCCAGGACATCAGCAGAGTATGCCGCTTCCGGATCACAATTCCGGGCTCATGGAATGCCAATGGGAGAATCCAATCACAGTCTCTATTCCGACAGATGTGCAAGATCACAGCATCTGGCCGAGTGGTATTTATCTGGTCAAACTCATTGCATGGCCGTCCGAACAGGACAGTTACATTATCTTTGTGGTCCGGGATGACGAACGGTCGACTGACCTGCTGGTGCAATCCAGCGTAACCACATTTCAGGCGTACAATAACTGGGGCGGGAAATCCCTCTATGAGTTTAATAGTAAAGGGGGCGGCGC
Organism: Nitrospiraceae bacterium; assembly: GCA_036820725.1. Lineage (GTDB taxonomy): Bacteria > Nitrospirota > Nitrospiria > Nitrospirales > Nitrospiraceae > DASSBQ01. Next base: position 191 of record DAISKX010000525.1, on the reverse strand, counting down.
CACGAAAGTGTCCTTTGATCGGCCGTATGCGCCAAGCCATCTATTTCAGTCAGAATCTGGGATCGGCACTGGAGATTTTCTCACCGGCTGGGAGTACAACATGGTGCGCTGGCTTGAAGAGAAAGGCTTTGACGTGTCGTACACGACGAATGTAGACGTCCATGAAAGAGGGGATTTGCTTCTAAGGCATC
>DAISKX010000524.1:0-3421 GCA_036820725.1 Nitrospiraceae bacterium | reverse complement strand
GAGACAAGGGCGAATCATTTCTCTACACAGTAGGCTCTACAATTTTTGCTGCGCTGTCGACCTTATGGGATGGCGGGAGGAAGGTGAGGCGGCTCAGTGCTGCTGTCTCACCCTCCTTCTCCAGGTTGTGCGGAATGCGATCCTACAGGAAACAGTCATTTCTCAGGGGATAATCTCAAATCTGTCTCTGCCTCAGATCGCGTGGGTGAAGGGTTGTGCTCTCGCGTGCGCACAGGACGCACCGTGCTTCCTCCGATGAGGATCTGGGCGGGTAAGACTTGTTCTCCACCGGTCACGGCCATTTGGTCACGAGCCATGTACTTGACGGCGCCATTCTTGTTGAAGCAGAAACTCGCGTATTGCCCCGGCTTGATATCCGCTTCTTGGTCAATGGTGCCATTGAACCCTTTGTTACAAGCAATACTCTTCCCCGCGTCAATTAACACGATACGAACAGGTTGCGTTTTTTCATTGATGAATCGCACCTCATCGCCGACATTGACGCGCAGTTCGGAAGGCACGATGTCCGTCATGGAGACGCGCACGTCATGCACGACAGCCGTGCGGCTCGTTTCAGGGACCGTCGGCTTATTTGTCCACATCGTATTGCTGCAACCTGACAGCAGTATGATGAGTCCTATTGTCATCACGGATGGCATGGTGGTCCTCCCTACTAAATGATGATTATGGATGCTGCCCCCGCTTCACGCCTGTTGAGCTACAAAAGCCTTCCTTCGAAGAACGTAGTCGGCCTGCTATTCTTGGATGCACCTGACTAGACACAGCGGACTTGCTCCACGGCCAGACTGTTCTCCAGGCCGAAAGCCTACGGTGACGGGTTGCCCATTTCTCAGACATTCACGGACACCCGAGCACCCGATTTACTGTCCCCCATAAATGGTTGACCCCAACCGATTTTGGCACGACTTCGACCGTATCGAGGCTGGACCTGGCCTGTAGTGGATCATCATCACTGGCCTCGTCCGATACCACCAGCACCTTGGTCGCGGGGAAATCGTGACGGAGCACGGAGATCACCTCAAGGCCATTCCCCTGTGGCATGTTGAGATCCGTAATGACCATTTCAATCTCGGAGTCACGCAACACGGCATACCCCTCGGTCGCATTGGCAGCGAGAGACACGGTATGTCCATCGCCTTGCAGCACCGTTTGAAATAGACCGCGTACCGCGGCATCGTCCTCGATGACCAGAATACTCGCCATAATCATTCAGTATATAGTGGCGCGTAAATAACGAGCCTAGGGCGACCACTAGAAGAAACCATCACATAGCTAGGGATTCCCAGTGTAGGTGGACGCGGACATTGCGCTGGTATGTGGAATTCATCATGATCGCGGCATGCGGCGCTTCGGCCTAACCGCAGTGGACCCACTCCCCGGCAGCACGCACATTGTGCATTTCTATCAGCATGGGAAAGATCTCTTGGAGGTTTATGCCCAATTTTGTTGTGCCGGTTTGCAGGATGGCGACTGTTGCTTCTGGGTCACCGCTCCTCCCTGGACGACGGGCTTAGCCCTGCACGAACTCCGCAAGAGACTTCCCACCATCGATCAGTATACGGAGAGCGGGCAATTGCACCTCCTTCCCAGTGAGGAGCTCTATCTTGTTCGGGATACTTTGGATGTCGACGGCACGTTGGAGAAGGCCATGCGGCATCTCCAGGAGGCTCGACGCCAGGGATGGTTGCGTATTCGCGCATGCGGGAGTCCCTGTCGAGGGGGAAGCGAACGCGAATGGTCGGCGTGTGTGCAGTACGAGCAACAGATGCACCGCATAATTACCGATCTGGACATCCTGGCCTTATGCGCGTATCGGCTCAGCGGACTTTCCGACCAGGCGAAGCGCGGATTGTTGCAATCACACGATATGGCGTTAGAGCGCGAGGACGATGGCTGGCGTTATGGACCCACAGAAGGCGACATCCCACCTTCTGTCCTGGTTTAAAAACTCTCACAGATATGAAGCACGGGGCACTGTTTGAAAACGCTTTGCGTGATTCGCTACTTATTGCCGCTTGTACTCTTTATTGCGCATGCACTCATTCATGGAAGCGCCAGACTCCATGCCATAGAAAATACTAGATTTGTAGGGGTCTCTCCTTCCCAACAGGCTTCATAGTCCGCTGCAACTGCGTTTTCTGTAGACCCGGGAGGACCGGCGAAGCGACGATGGCCCATCGCCCAGGCAGGCAAGAGGAGAAGGATGACAAAGATGATTGATTTGCTCACCAGGTTTACTCGTGTCCGAGCTATCTACTCACGGTCATATCGAGCACCATGCCGTGGTCATGTTGACGAAATCGAATGGAAGCCGCTGACATGACCGACACGCGAGCCGTACTCGTTGGCATATACGCAGGTCAACTCAGCGCCTAAAAAGAAAATCGCTGCCGAATAGTACACCCACACCAAAATGACCATGAGTGAGGAGGCAGCACCGTACATGGAGGCCATCGCCGTTGAGCCAAGATAAAGCCCGATGGCCCACTTTCCGATCATGAACAGCGCTCCGCTCACCATTGCACCGAGCCAGACATCCCGCCAGGCGATATATCCGTTCGGTAGCATCTTGAACATCAACGCGAAGAGTAATGTGATCACTGGCACCGAGACAACCATATCCACGAAGCTTAGGATAATAGGAGGTCCGGGCACCGCTCGAAGAACGAACTTGCCCAGGGCGGCCAGAAAAGCGCTCATGATGAGTGAGACCAGAAGGAGAAAGCCAGTGCCCATTACGAGAACGAAGGATAAGAATCGTGTTTTGATAAGGCCCCAGAGGACGGCGGGTGCCTTCTGCGGGATCCGCCAAATGAGGTTTAAGGCATCCTGAAGTTCGCTAAACATGCCCATTGAAACGATGACGAGCGTTGCTAAGCTAATAACCGTAGCTATTGTGCCCTGCGCTGGCCGACTCGCGCTTTTTAGCATATTTGCTACGGCCTCAGCGCCGGGTTTTCCTATCAAATCTTGGAACTGGCTTAGGATTTCCTCATGGACGACGTTCTCGTCCGCCACCAATCCGGCAACGGCCACCGCAATAGTTAACAGGGGGGCCAGGGAGAACAGGGTGTAGTACGATAAGGCGGCGCTCAAACGCAACGCATTGTCGTCCCACCATTTCATGATGGTCTTCTCCACCAATTTCACAAGCCAGCGGAACGGCATATCTCATTTTAGATCGATTCATTCTCCTAAGAAACAAGAGACGGTGGTATTCGGGTAAAGGTGGTCCAGAGAAGTCTACAGAATTATCGCAGATGTCGATATCACGCGCCCCGGTTATAAGTTGTCTCAGCTTCCATGGTTCGTTTGAGTGGCCTCATTCTCGCCCCAAGTCCGATGCTGCTCGCTGACGTGTTCTCTGCCATCCCGTTTCTCAATCACCCAAAGAACATTG
>DAISKX010000523.1:0-3444 GCA_036820725.1 Nitrospiraceae bacterium | reverse complement strand
GGATTCTGTCTCGCCGAGCGGTCGCCGGTCATCGAACCCCACCCAGACGCCGGCGGACAGATTCGGGGTCGACCCGATGAACCAGGCATCCGTGAAATCGTTCGTCGTGCCGGTTTTGCCTGCCACCGGACGATCGATGACACTTTTTGCCGCAATACCGGTTCCACGCTGAATGACATCCTCCATCATATTCGTGATCAAGTAAGCCGTTTCGGGTGAGACTACCTGACGAGGCTGAATAGTCGCCTGGTCCAGGGTCCGGCCCGAGTTATCCTGTACGCTGGCCACGGCATACGGCTCCACGCGCATCCCTTGATTGGCAAACACCCCGTAGACCGAAACCAGCTCCAGCATACCAACGCTCGATGACCCCAGCGCCAGCGAGAGGTCCGGGGCCATCGGACTCGAAATACCAAGAGTTCTGGAGAAATCAATGACGTTGCGAATGCCGATTTTCTCAAGCAGCCGGACGGTCGCCAGATTATGGGAGTGAATCAACGCGTCCCGCAAGCTCACCACGCCATGAAAGCGTTTCCCGTAATTCTCCGGCTTCCAAATCTTCTCGTCTTCCTCCTGCTCGTAGACCACCGGCGCATCCAGGACGACTGACCCAGGGCTCATGCCTTGATTCATGGCTGTTGCGTAAATGATCGGTTTGAACGCCGACCCCGGCTGCCGATGGGCCAGGACCGCGCGATTGTACTCGCTACGGGCGAAATCATAGCCTCCCACCATGGCACGGATGGCCCCGGTTTTGGGATCGATCGCAATGAGCGCACCTTCGACAACTGGCGCTTGTTCGAGACGCAAATGGATGACGTCCTTCTCGACTTTTTTTACCGCCACGTCAATGACATCGCCGGGAGTCAAGAGTTGCTTGACATTCTTGACCAGGGTGACATCTTTCGTCGGATCTCTTCCCTTGAGCCGCTTGGTCGCCCAGGCAAGATCGTCGAATAAAAGTCGACCGGTTGTCCCTCCGGCTTGCACGATCGCGAAGTCTTTCCCGATCTTGCTGACCACACCTTCCATCATATCTCCCTCCTTGAGTTTGATGGAAGGATCGGCAGCCGGAGCGTCGAGTGTGGCAAGATCGACGGTTCGCACGGGTCCGCGCCATCCTTGCCGCTTATCCAATTCCCGGAGGCCGTTCAAGACGGCCGCTTCGGCCGCCCGTTGCATCTCGATATTGAGCGTGGTGAAGACTTCCAGGCCGCCTTTATAGACCATCGATTCGCCGAACTTCGCGACCAATAGTTGGCGGACATATTCAACATAGTAGGGCCCCAAGTGCTCGCTGCCGGGACGGCGAAAATTAAGTTTCTCCGCAACGGCCTGCTCTCGCTCGGCTGATTTGATAAATCCTGCCTCCTCCATACGAAACAGGACATGCTCCTGACGCTTTTTGGCGCGATCGTAGGCTTTGAAAGGAGAATAGTGGTTCGGTGACTTCGGCAATCCGGCCAGAAACGCCGATTCGGCTAGCGTCAGCGCCGATAACTCCTTTCCGAAATACGTTTGAGCGGCAGCCGCGACGCCATAGGCCCCCTGCCCGAAATAGATCTGATTCAAATACATCTCGAGGATTTGTTCTTTCGACAGCACCAGTTCCATCTTATACGCGAGAATCAGCTCTCTCAGCTTCCGATCGAAGGTGCGTTCGGCGGAAAGAAACAATGAGCGTGCAAGCTGCTGCGTGATCGTACTCGCCCCCTCGACCTTTCGGCCTCCATGCCGGATATTCGTCACCGCTGCGCGCAAAATCCCGACGATATCCAATCCGGGATGTTCGAAGAACCGAGCATCCTCCGTCGCGATGACGGCACTCGTCAGACTCTTGGGAATTTCTGGAAGAGGTTTGAGAAACCGCCGTTCGATGAAGAACTGGCCGATGACCTGGCGATCATCGGAATAGACGCGGGTCACTAGGCTGGGCTGGTAATTTTGTAGCGGCTCGAGTGACGGCAGGTCTTGAGAAAAGTACCAAAGCACGGCCGCAACGCCACCGCCTCCCAGAACGAGCGCCAGCGCAATGCCGATCAAAGCAATCTTCCACCAGCGCCAGCGACGTCTCGGTTTGTCAGGAATATCGAGTAGATGACTACTGTCAGACATGCGAATATGTGATGTGTTCAGGTGTAACACACCATACAATGCGAATCCCGTAAACTCAAGCAAACCTCGCACTGGTGAATGGGTCAGATGCGCGCTGCAATCAGGCCAGTGCTTGTCGTAGAGATAGCGCTTCGGGTATACTGCCTGCGACGCCTTCGGTGAGGGCGTCTTTTTTTTGCCACCTTCCACCAATTAGGACAGCCATGGAATCACACATCGCTTCTTCGCCCGCCCCACCCGTGCTCCGTCCGCCGCAGGGACGAAGAACGGATATCCGGAATATCGCCATCATTGCCCACGTCGACCATGGCAAGACCACGTTGGTCGATGCCGTCCTTCGCCAAACGCACGTGCATCGGAAGATTGATGACATGGGCGAGAGAATTCTGGATTCCATGGACCAGGAACGAGAGCGGGGCATTACCATCCGCGCGAAGAACGCCAGCGTCATCTACAACGGCGTCAAAATCAACATCGTCGATACGCCGGGCCACGCAGACTTCGGAGGTGAAGTCGAACGAACGTTGCGTATGGTCGACGGGGTACTGCTCCTGGTGGATGCGAAAGAAGGGCCCATGCCGCAAACGACGTTCGTTTTGCGCAAGGCGTTGGCGCTGGGACATCGCGCGATTGTCGTCATCAACAAGATCGATCGTCCCGATGCCGTCGTCGACGACGTGGTGAATCGCACCTTCGACCTGTTCGTGCACCTGGGCGCCAACGACGAACAACTGGATTTTCCCATCGTGTATGCCTCCGCGATCAATGGCATGGCCACCCTCGATATCAACAAACCGGGGACCGAGATCCTTCCGCTGCTCGATACGATCCTGGAAAGGATTCCGGCGCCGGCCATCAACCGGGACGCAGCGCTTCAAATTCTCGTCCTCGCGTTGGTCTATGATCCCTACAAGGGGAAAATGGGGATTGGGAAGATTCAGTCCGGCTCCATTGCACGCCGGCAGGCCGTCGTGACACTGACCAAAGATGGTGGCCAGGTGCCCGCGAAGGTCTCGGATCTCGCTGTGTTTTCAGGGCTCGAACGGACCGACGTGGAGCAGGCGGAGGCCGGAGAAATCGTGGCCGTGGCGGGTCTGGAGGAAGTCAACATCGGAGATACCATTGCCGATGCCGTCAATCCGGTCGCGCTCCCTCGCATCACGATAGACGAGCCGACGGTGCAGATGACGTTTTCCGTGAACAACAGTCCGTTTGCCGGTCGCGAAGGAAAATTCCTGACCTCCCGCCATCTGCGCGAGCGTCTGTTCAAAGAACTGGAGACGAACGTGTCGCTGCGCGCCCAGGAGACGGACAGCGCCGACCGCTTTC
>DAISKX010000522.1:0-3446 GCA_036820725.1 Nitrospiraceae bacterium | reverse complement strand
CTTTGGCGTCCGCCGTCCCGATGGCGATGCTTTGTACCTCAGCGCGAACGCCGGCTTCTCCCGCAAGAACGCAATGCAGACCGATCGCGTTCCTCTGCGGTAATGAACGCACGAACCGTGCAGCCCCTGCCTCGTCGTGCAGGGTCGCCATATCGTCTACGAGCGACGTGTCCTGTGCCGCAGCCGGCTGAAAGGCCTTGGCCAATGTCATGAATTCCAGTTCTCGCAACAGGCCGACAAGCTCGTCCGTGTGGGGAGACTTCGCTCTGAATTGCTCAGGCTCGAACTGGACCGGGCAGTCGAGCTGAATCGTGGCGAGCCGTTTACTCAATCGCGCATTCTCCTCCTGCTCGATCAGCAAGGTTTTGATCCTGGGCGGTGTTACGTCGTTAATCCGTCTCAGCAATTCTTCGATAGTCCCGAATTGCGCAATCAATTTGATTGCGGTTTTCTCTCCGATCCCTTTCACGCCGGGAATGTTGTCGGTCGCATCCCCCATCAACCCCATCACCTCGACAACCCGTGCCGGCTCGACCCCGAACCGTTCCTGCGAGTCGGCTTCGGCGAACCACTTATCTTTCACGGGATCGTAAATACGTGTGAGCGGGGTCATGAGTTGGAACATATCCTTGTCGCTGGTAACGATCACCACGGAGAGCCCTTGTCCCTCCGCAATTCGGGCCAACGTGCCGATGAGATCGTCCGCTTCATAACCGGCCTGTCGGATGCAGGGGACCGCCATCGCTTCGACTACCCGGTGAATGTAAGGAATCTGGGCACTCATCCCCTGGGACATGGGCGGCCGTTGCGCCTTGTACTCCTTGTACTCCTCATGCCGCGTGGTCGGACCGCGCTCATCGAATACCACCGCGACATAGTCCGGCTTGTGATCCCGCAAGATCTTGAGCAGCATGGTCGTAAAACCGTACACGGCATTCGTCTGGAGCCCTTTGGAATTGGACAAGGGCGGGAGCGCAAAAAATGCGCGATAGATATAGGCGCTGCCATCGATGAGATACAGAGTCGGCATGGTAAAGGCAAAGAGAACAGGCGAAAGGTATACCGGCCGGTTCCTGGTACGTGATACTTTACAACGAACTTTTCTCGGGCGCGAGGATGAGCGGCGGCTTTCCGAACTTGGCCCGCATCTTGTTAATCGTGCTCAAGACGGTCGGTTGGCCGACGAGTTTTGCTTCCAGTCGACGCTTCCCTGGAAATTCCAGCAACGAGAGGCCGATCAAGATAGTCAGGATCCCCTGCCCTGGGAGCAGTAACATGGCCAACCCCGCAAGCACAAAGACCAGCCCCACCACGTTCTTCACCAGATGGCCGATGACTCTCAGGATGGGATGATGGTTCTCCATCCAGGGACGGGGCTTGCGGATATCGAAATAATCTGCCGGCAACCGGACCAGAATGATCGGGATGGCGATCAAGGTGCCGACGAACATGAACAGCGAGGAAACGGCCAGCCATAGGAGAAGTTGCGGTGGGAACAGGGAGGCAATGTTCGCGAGCCAGTCAGTCATCGGCGATGCATCCTAGCATGGCCCCCACGGCTGCGGAAAGAGTCCCGGTCTTCTCCGGTTTACCTCGTGAAAGTCATCGGGCTATAATGCCGGCATATTATGATGAACGGTTCGACAACGGCGATGCACTCGCTCTCCTCACGTAGATCGGAAAGAGGTAGTAGTCCGGTCCGGCTTTCCCTGAGTCTCCTGTTCTGGAGTTGCTCGTTGATGCCGGCCTTCGCCGTAGAACCGTCATCCGCTGGCGAGGAGCTGCAGATTGAAATTTCGAAAATCGGGCTGGGCAAAGAAGTGGTGATGACCGAAGGCTCGATGGAGTGGTTCATGCGGGTGGAGGTGACACCGGAAAACACTGTCGTGGTGCGGCAGGAGAAACAAGGCGAGCGATACCTGATAGACGAGAGCGAAACCCACGACCGGTCGATGACCGCCGTAGAAGTCGATGCCGCCATCACCGATTTTATCAATCACGTCAAAGTGAAGCGACAGAAACCGTGACCGGCATGGCTGACCCGCCAAAGTTCGTCATCTTCGCCCACAACGCGACGTACGATAAGTTGCACCAGGTCGCCACGTTGGGCTTGACCGCCGCGGCAATGGGCAAGGATGTCATCGTCATCCTTTTGTTCTGGACGATCAAGAAACTCGCCGAAGGGAAAATCGATACGCTGGACTTTCCTCCGGAGTATGCGGCATCGGCACCACAAGTAAGCCTCCTCCTTCAAGAAAAGAAGGTGCCGAAGATTTCAGAGATGTTTCAGGAAGCTCGTCTGGTGGGTCGATTTCGGCTGATCGCCTGCAGCGCCGGCTTGGAATACATGGGTGTGGAATCCGAAGCGGTCGAGAAAAACGTCGACGAAGTCATGGGCCTGCCTGCCATCCTCGCCCTCACCGCGCAGGCGGAAACCACACTGTTCATTTAAAGAACGTCACTCGTGAAGCGTCGCTCGTCTCTCGCCCCGGATGTCGGGTCAGTTGATCTGATGATCTTTTGAATGTTCTGAATTCATCAGATCGACAAATTAGCAGATCATCAGATAGTGATTCTCACACTTCACGCTTACCGCGACCTGGTGACGCCGACACGATCGCAGTACTTCACCAATTTGCAACGGCTGCAAAATGGCGAGACGGGCTGGCAGATATTTTGGCCGTAGGGCACGAGCAGGTCGTTGTAGATGATCCAGTAGCGGGCAGGAAGTTTCTTGCGAAGAGCCTCTTCGGTTTCCTTCGGGTTTCTGGTCTTGACGTAGCCCCACCGGTTACTGATCCGGTGGACGTGAATATCGACGCAGATGCCCGGCTTTCCGTATCCAACAGTGACGACAAGGTTAGCGGTTTTTCGGCCCACACCAGGCAGGGTCAGCAATGCCTCGATCGAATCCGGAACCTGCCCCTTAAAGTCATCAAGCAATCGACGGCAGATTTTCTGGATCTGGTTGGTTTTAGTGCGATAAAAGCCGACGGGATAAATTGCCTGCTCAATGCGGTGCCGATCCAGATTCACCATGGAAACCGGATCACCCGCCAATGAAAAGAGCCGTGCGCTCGCCTCGCTCGTGGTTTTGTCTTTGGTCCGAAGACTCAGGAGGCAGGAGATCAGCACCTTGAAGGGGTCGCGGCCAGACTCCCGCGCTACCACGCCGACCACCGGTTCCTGCCATTGCCGCACCTCCCGATTGAGAATGCGAATGGCGGGATGAATCTCACTGGCTCGCATGATGTGACTGAACTGGCTGACCGTTGGAGAAGAAGATCGCTACAGGGAGGATTCGATGCGGAGCAGCACTCTTATTCAGGCCGACGCTTCGCCAACCACTTTTGACGCCGCCGCTGAGCTTCCCGTTCCTTGGCTTTCCTACGTACGCTGGGCTTCTCGTAATACCGCCGGCGCTTCAATTCCCGGAACAGTCCTTC
>DAISKX010000521.1:0-3456 GCA_036820725.1 Nitrospiraceae bacterium | reverse complement strand
GAATAATGCACGTCAAGCTTGTGAACGGGCGCGAGCCGGTGAGCGCCCCGTGTCTTAGTCTTACCTTTGCGCACGGGTACGAGGTTCACGACGCGCTGAATAAAGCGCGTCACGCTTGTGAACGCCGCTGAGGTGCACATCGTCACGGATAAGTGACGACACGTCGCCTCTCGTACCAAGATTCATCGGATGGTGCTCGACCCTCGCAAGCGCGGAGAGTGGAACACCTCATCTGGCGTATCTGCGGTTGGAGTAGAAGCCGTCATGAATAATGCGGGCTGACATCATGGTGCAATCAAGACTGACCTCTTCACCTTGAGCACCAACACGGAGTTACCGAGGGCATAGGAAGGGCGCGACTTTTCCAGCACCTCCGCGACATCAAATTCCGGCGATCGGTTTCCGGTCCTCATACCCTTCATACCAGCCGGTCCAATGAGCATATCGTCGATTCGCCCACTTCTTGACCTCGTCTGTCTTCTCACTATAACGCGCCTCTACCTTGCTGTTGAACGTGGCCAAGTCTCCTTGGATCTGGACGAGATCCTCATTGGTAAAGTTTTCCCATTGATTCCTAAGAGGTGCCTTCAATTGCACCCAAAATGATTGAAATTGTGTTTGATTCATAACACCCTCCGTTGTCCTCTTGGTTTTTCCATTGACCGCTTGCCTGTACGATCTTCGTTTCCCAAATCTGTCGCAATCACCCAGAAGCTATTCCACGCTGACTTGTCATCCATACGACAGGTCTTTCAATGTTGACTGAGACGACATTCCCGAACTTGGTGAACATATCCTTGAGTTCCTGTTCGCCGACGGATGTGAGAAGCCCATCAATATGTAGTGTAGAGCCTGTGTGATGTTCCCTTCTGTGTCATAGGACAAGACTAATCATGAGAAGCGTGATTCAAGGAGAAGCATACGCAGGAATTGGGCAGCCGTCTGATCAAAATGGATCATTAAAAGTCCATCCAACAATCCATACCAGTGCATATTGACTGATTGCGTTTTGGCCTTATCTTGGAAAGGGCACAATTTGCCCGAGGTGAGAGCAATGGCACGTGCAGGGAGAAGAGTATGTGAAGAAAGCGACTATGAAAGAGATATGCTATTCAAAAGGAAACAAGATCGTGCTCGTCCCTAGCCAAAACAGGAAAGGTAAGTGGACGTGCCGATTTGCAATTCCTCAACTCCTAGTCGATTCGATTTCCGATCACCACTCGCCTTGCGTATACGAAACCGAAAGACAGGCGGTGACTGCTGCTTTTGAGTCTGCCAAGAGGATGATCTCCGCGATTCGTGAGGGAAGGTCTCGAACACCCGAGTGAATCGACCATGAGGCGTGTGCCCAAGCGTCGTTGTACGAAACCAGAACGATAGAGGGGAAAACAGACATAAGACCGAAGTTATCCGCTCTCCATTCGGCTCCCGATCCATGCGACTCCCTCCCCGTCGACATGGAAAAACCCGTACTACTCATTGAATTCGTAACCCACGAGCACCTCACTATCCGACACAACCCTTTGCCGGTGCAGCTTGAACAGAGTCGAACCATATACAATAAGATAAGCGGTGTAGGGGACGCCGAACTGGACGGTCGATGGTCCAATTGCCATAGGCTGTCCGCATTTGGCTACGATGAACCAGAGAGGCACTTCATGATCACGGAAGACAAACTACCTCTTGGACAAGTTCTTACGCCGTTTCGCCCCGATATGAAATTGTGGGATATCCTTACCCGGAATTGCCTTATACACTGAGCCCATCCTACGGGAGGAGGGTGCTGATGACCAATGATGAGCATGACAAATGGCTGTACGTCCTGTCGAGCGGCTTTGCCTATCAGGACATCAAGATCCGCGTACTAAAAAGTATTATGGTTCAGGCAGGAATAATGACAGCCGAACAATTAGACAGGATCATGACCGCGGCCACTGAACAAAACTTCCCAGTCACCAGACATCGTTTCATTCGAACTCTCCGGGCTATGTTTGACGGACACAGTCCCGAGGAGGCAGAGCTGGCATGGCTGGAAGGGATGGGGGCACTGGAACAGCAAAAACCAATGAAGGAATCTCCTCGACATGAAGACGAAGGTCCGTCTGGGGAAACTGTTGATTCCTAACGTCTCGATGGCGCTGACCTCCTTGCCCATGTTGGCTCAACTGGTCAAAGGGTCAACGAGGAACTCTCGAATCACTTGTTCAATGGGTTCGCTTTCGAAGGAGCTGATGCCTCTGAAACTGCCGACGTAGCCTCAATGGTTTATTGTGCTGTTTTAGAATGCCCCTGCGCACTTCATGGCGCCGTAGGGTTGGCATCGAACATATTCGGATGACCAAGTTGATGAACAGGTCCGTCTGCAGGGATCAGGGAAGAAGCGGTTTCTACTCGGGATCGTAGAGCTAGCCGTGAAGTGGGTTAGGACACAGGCCCAGCTTGACCGGACCGCGCATTCGGCGTCTCGCCTAACGCCAGCTTGATCGCCGCTCCTAACTCATGCAGGGAAAATTCCTTTTTCAAGACATCCGTGACGCCGAGTGTACGAGCTATGGCCACGGCCTCTGCGGTGGCATAACCTGTCAGGATGATGACGCGCGCCTGGTCGTTTTCCGCACGGATGCGCTTCAGGACCTCGATGCCCGTCACATCCGGCATATGCAGATCGAGGATAGTGATCTGCGGTTGTTTTTGTTGAAACAGCCTGAGACCTCGTTCACCGCTCTCCGCCAGCAGGACCTCATGGCCTTTCCGACTGAGCACCGTGCACAGCAACTCCCGGATACCGTCTTCATCATCGACGACTAAAATACGCGCCATAATAGCTGCAGGACTTTACGCCCCAAACATGTGGAGCGAAGTCTCGCCTCCCTCACGTAGCAACCACGAGTTCCCTACGGCTTTGAGCAACGTCTCCACCGCGACAGGTTTGTATATGATCGTATCGCGCCTACCAATTGAGACATGATCAACAAATCCTCCTGTCCAGCCCGTCCCGAGATAGCCAGAATTTTGATGCCGCGCAACTCGTGGCGGAGCATCACAATGACATCATGGCTCGAAGCGGGTCTCTCACCGCTTCCCTATCTTCGATGAGGAGAGTGGAGGCCATGTTGGATGGGCGTCTGTATATAGCGAGAAGGGGGAGAGTGTGCGAGCAGTGTTTTGGCCCTAGTCCTTTGGACCTGGTGGTTTATGGGAAGGGAAGCGCCTCCGGTACATTGAGAAATATCTCGCGCTGAGTAGTAACTGATCAATGGTTATTCGTACACGAGGGAACAAACAGAAAAAGCGCCGATAGACCGGGGCTCAGCAGGGATAAGGCCGTTCATGACTTTCTGTTCAGCCCTCACTGCCATGCCATTTCGCGTTGTTCCATCGCGCGCGACACGGCTGACCGCAGTCGCTCGCCATCTATGGGCTTCACCAAATAATCCACCACACCTTCGCATAAGC
>DAISKX010000520.1:0-3462 GCA_036820725.1 Nitrospiraceae bacterium | reverse complement strand
CTCTTTTTGGATGACCTGCTGCTCCAGTTCGGCGAGTTGAGCGGCGGTGCCGGCCCGTTCGGCCTCGAATCGATCCAAATCGAGCTTCGGTATATCGCCGTGATCGAAGCGCAGCCGAGAAATCCTGACACTCTCTTCCCACGACTTCAGGGTGCGCTGGGCGATGTCGACCTGGAGATCGAGCGCACGAAGATCGAAGTAGATTTCAGCGACGCTCCCGACCAATCCGATGATCACCGCCCGCTGGTTCTCCTCTTGGGACAAAAGTTGCGCTCGCGCCGCCTCGATGGAGCGACGGATGCGGCCCCAGAGATCAAGCTCCCATTTGAGGCCGGCGATAGCATATTCCCTCGAGAAGTCTGTCCCCCCTGATCCACCGGTTGGGTTTGGAATGATCGCCCCCGACCCAAAGGCCAGCGCCTCACTATTGGTGTTGTGATAGGTCGATACCTCGCCCGTATAGCCGAGCGAGGGAGCCAGATCGAATTTGGAGATAATGAGTTGGGCCCGAAACTGTTCGACACTGGCGACGGCAACCCGCAGGTCCTGGTTCTCCTCAAGCGCGATCCGGATCAATCCCTGAAGCTCTCGATCTTTGAGCAGCTCCCACCAGGGCAGATTGGCAAGGGATTCCGCAGTGGCCGGCGTGAGGCGCCAGGTGTCTCCTGGTGGAGTCTCCGGTTTCTTATAATCCGGACCCATCATACAGGCGCTGAGCGAGAGGATTGAAATTGTTGCCAACATCCATCGAGGCATATCAGTGGGCTCCTTGGATCCGCCCGTGAGCCGGAATCGCCTTGGATTCAGAGACCGGGAGATGCGCCTCGCCATCGCCTGATGGTGTGGGTACCCCGGGCCTCGGTGCTCCAGGCCTCGGGCGATCATGGCGATGCACCAGGTTTTCCACAAATGTGTAGGCAACTGGAATCAAGAAGATCGCAATAACACTCGCCGCCAACATGCCACCCAGGACGGCAATACCGAGCAGAATCCTTCCTTGCGCCCCTGCTCCGGAAGACAGGACCAGCGGAACGACGCCTAGAATAAAGGCAAACGACGTCATCAGAATGGGCCGCAGCCGCAAGCGGGCGGCAGTGAGAGCCGCGTCCGCGACGCTCTTGCCCTTTTCATATTCCACCTTCGCGAACTCCACGATGAGGATCGCATTCTTGGCCGACAGGCCGATCAGCATGACCAGACCGATCTGGGTAAATACATTATTTTCCAGACCAAGGACCCAGAGCGCTCCGAATGCGCCGAACACCGCAATCGGGGTGCAGAGCAAGACGCTGAACGGCAACGCCCAGCTCTCATACTGCGCCGCGAGAATAAGAAAGACGAAGAGCAGAGAGAAGCCGAAGATCACACTGGCCGGTACCCCTTCCGCGGCAGCCTTCTCCTGAAAAGACATTCCGGAATAGTCATAGCCCATTTCGCGCGGCATCGTCTCCGCGAAGACTTCTTCGAGCGCCGTCATGGCCTGGCCGGAACTGTAGCCGGGCTTCGCGGACACAAACAGCTGGGCGGAGCGGTAGGCATTAAAGCGCATCGTGAATTCCGGGCCCGACATGGCCTCCATCGACACCAGTGCCGAGAGGGGTACCATGTCGTTGGACGCGTTGCGGACATAAAACTGACCGACGTTGTCCGCACGGGTGCGAAACTCGCCGTCGGCCTGGACGTAGACCTGCCACACCCGGCCAAAGCGGTTAAAGTAGTTCACCATCACCCCTCCCATGAACGTCTGGAGGGTTTGATACACGTCACCGAGATTGACGCCCTGTTTCAGCACCTTGTCCCGGTCCACCTTGGCGGAGACCTGGGGAACGCTGGGGATGAAGGTCGTGTTGACGGCGGCTATTTCGGGACGCAGACGGGCGGCCTCGATGAACTTCTGGGTGTGCTCAGCCAGAAACGCGACGTTCTTGCCGGCGCGGTCTTCGAGCACGAACGACACGCCCCCCGAGGTGCCGACGCCGGGAATCGCCGGCGGAGGGAAGAGGAACGCTTGAGCTTCAGGTAACTCCGCCAATTGCCGGTTGACGTTCTTGAAGATCGCCATGATTTTCTCATCGGGGTGTTTTCGTTCGTCCCATGGAGCGAGCGTCACGAAGAAAAACGTGTTGTAGGTGGTATTCACGGTGCTGAGGAGACTGAAGCCGATGATGGCGGAAGCATATTGGACACCGGGTGTACGGCTCAGGATCTCTTCAATTCTTTTGGTGACCTCATCGGTCCTCTGGAGCGACGAGGCGGCCGGCAGTTGGACGTTCAAATATAGGTACCCTTGGTCTTCCATCGGCAGGAAGCCGTTCGGGAGTCGGGCGCCGAAGAAGCCAGCGGCAACTGCAAACAGGCCCAGGAGCAGCATCGAACGTCCGCCTTTGCGAATCAAGTGACCGCAGATCCCGACGTACCCATTGGTCGCTCGATCAAACCATCGGTTGAACCAGCCGAAGAAGAGGCCCAGCAGGCCTCTGGCCGGTCTCTTCGGCCGCAACAGGAGACTCGACAGGGCCGGGCTGAGCGTGAGCGCGTTGAACGCCGAGATCACCACGGATAACGCAATCGTGATGGCGAATTGCTGGTACAGCCGTCCGGTAATCCCTGGAATGAATGCGGTCGGCACAAAGACCGCGGCCAGGATGAGCGCGATCGCGATCACCGGTCCGGAGACCTCTTCCATTGCCTTGAAGGTGGCGTCCTTCGGTGTCATGCCGTGCTCGATGTGGTGCTCGACCGCCTCGACCACCACAATCGCGTCGTCCACGACCAGGCCGATGGCCAACACAAGGCCAAGCAACGACAGGGTGTTGATCGAGAAGCCGAGCATGGGGAACAGCATGAAGGTGCCGACAAGAGAGACCGGCACGGCCAACAGGGGAATCAAGGTGGCACGCCAGCCCTGCAGGAAGATGAAGACGACGAGAATGACGAGCACCAACGCTTCCCCCAGGGTATGGACGATCTCGTTGATCCCTTCCCTGACCGACAGTGTCGTGTCAAGCGAGACCACGTAGTCCAGGTCCGCCGGGAACCGAGCTTTCATCTCCTCCATCAGTTTCTTTGCCTGGTCCATGGTGTCGATTGCGTTCGATCCCGGGAGCTGGTACACAGCCACGATGGCCGCAGGCTTGCCATTGAGCCGGCCCTTGTTCCCATAGCTCTGGGAACCCAGCTCGATCCGGGCCACATCCTTGAGCCGCACGATCGATCCGTCGCTATTGGCCCGGACGAC
Organism: Nitrospiraceae bacterium; assembly: GCA_036820725.1. Classification (GTDB taxonomy): domain Bacteria; phylum Nitrospirota; class Nitrospiria; order Nitrospirales; family Nitrospiraceae; genus DASSBQ01. Next base: position 224 of record DAISKX010000520.1, on the reverse strand, counting down.
GATCTGCTCAAACTCCTCCGGGTTCACAAGTCTGCCCTGCGCTCTGACGGTGTAAGTAAACTCCTGCCCCGTGGGAACCGGTTCGGCGCCGATCTGCCCCGCCGGGTTCACGGTATTCTGTTTCTTGATCGCGTCGAGAATCTCGGGGATCGTAATTTCGAGTTTGGCCAGCCTGTCCGGGCGCACCCAGAAGCGCATGGCGTATTGACCGGCTCCGAAGATCA
>DAISKX010000519.1:0-3478 GCA_036820725.1 Nitrospiraceae bacterium | reverse complement strand
ATACCGGGCGACAGACTCGCTAGACGGCCAAGATGGGCCGCAAAGCCGTCATCGCCTGACGCGGTCGGAGCATTTTTTCCGCAATGGGTCGCCGCCAACGCTACGCTGGCGCACTCCCGACGGCTCCCGCGTATACACGGTAGCAAACGGCGGTATTTGGCGCGCCCGGAACGATTCGAACGCATCCGTCAATCCGGCCATTATCGTAGCGCTATAGCGTAGGTGTAGTGCTCATCATCATCGGGCGTGGCCCAACCCCCGACACCGACGGGACGCTGCTCCTGCTTGAAGCAGTGGTGCTCCTACTGATAGAAGAAAGGTTGCCATCCAGCGATGCTGGGCTGCTGTGAACCACGCTGCCTCGTTGGCAATCCCGAATTACGTGGAGACTCACCATGTCCTTGCCGATCGAAAAGTCGTCCGCCGAAGTATTGCCACGCGAGGTGCTTCGCCGGCGAACCTTTGCCATTATTTCGCACCCCGACGCGGGGAAGACGACGCTGACGGAGAAACTGCTGCTGTATGCAGGCGCGGTGCATCTGGCGGGTGCCGTTCAGGCGCGTTCCCACCAGCGTCAGGCCACGTCCGACTGGATGGAGTTGGAGCAGGCTCGCGGGATATCGATCACGTCCACCATGCTTCAATTCGATTACCAGGGCGCGCGCGTGAACCTCCTCGATACGCCCGGCCACCAGGATTTCAGCGAAGACACCTACCGCACGCTGATGGCCGTGGATAGCGCAGTCATGGTGCTTGACGGCGCCAAGGGTATCGAGCCGCAGACCAAGAAACTCTTCGCCGTCTGCCGACGACGCGGCATCCCGATCCTTACCTTCATCAACAAGATGGACCAGCCGGGGCGCCAGCCGTTCGACCTCCTGGACGAGATCGAGCGCACGTTGGGCATGACGGCGGTTCCCTTCAATTGGCCCATCGGCGAGGGAGCCTCATTTCAAGGACTCTACGACCTTCGCGAACGCCAGGTGTTGTTCTTTGAACGCACCGCGCACAATCAACGCCGAGCCCCGATGCAGATCGATACATTTCCCCATCCACGCCTGGCGGAGAAGCTCGGAGAAGCCTATGGTCCGCTTCAGGAAGAAATCGGACTGCTGACAGGCGCAGGTACCTCGTTTGATCGCACCCGCTTTCTTGCCGGCGAACTCACACCGGTGTTCTTCGGTAGCGCGCTGACCAATTTCGGTGTCGGGCCTTTCCTGGACGCCTTCATCCACCTCGCACCTCCTCCCGGACCCCGCCCGAGCACGCAGGGGCTGGTGCTGCCGACCGACGAGGCCTTTTCAGGCTTCGTGTTCAAGATCCAGGCAAATATGGACCCGCAGCATCGCGACCGGATGGCTTTCCTACGCATCTGTTCGGGTCGCTTCGAAAAGGACATGATGGTGTATCATCCCCGATTGGGCCGCAAGATCCGGATGACGCGGCCTCATCGGCTGTTTGGTCGTGACCGCGAAACGATTGAAGAAGCGTTCCCGGGTGATGTGGTCGGGTTGGTGAACCCCGGCCTCTTTGCCATCGGCGACACCCTCTGTGTATCCGGATCGCTGGCCTTTGAGCCGATTCCTCATTTTCCCCCCGAATGTTTCGGTGTGCTCCGCACGCAGGATATTTCCAAGTACAAGCAATTCCAGAAGGGGTTGCAGCAACTCGAAGAAGAAGGGGTCATGCAGATCTTTTTCTCACCCGACCAGGTACGCCGCGAGCCGATCCTCGCCGCTGTCGGGGAGCTTCAGTTCGATGTCGTCGTATCGCGCCTCCAGAGCGAGTACGGCGTCAAAACCTCTGTTGAGCGACTCCCTCATACCCTCGCCCAATGGATCAGTGGGGATGCGCGCAAAATTGCGGACGCCTATTGGCCGGCGGACACGCTCCGGCTGGTCGACCGGAACGGGCATCAGATTATGTTGTTTCCTTCTGAACATCTGCTCGCGTACTGCATCAAATCGAATCCGTCCGTAGAATTTCGGCCGGCGCCCCCCGATGAATCATCAACGGCCAAGGATGGCACACCGATCCTTTCAAGTTGAGCCACCCGAGCCAGCAGAGATTTATAGAAATTGGAACAGACCCCGTAATTGGAGGAACCGGCGGAAAAGAAGCAGACGGCGTTGTTCAGGAAATCCCGGCAGCGGTGGGTGGATCAGAGCCGGCTCGGGAACCCTCTCGGATCCATGACGACCTGGGTTTACGGCTTGGACACAATCGGCTTGTCCACGATATCTGTTTTCATCGGCCGGAGCGCACTCAGCAACTCACCTTGCTCCCGTTTGCCGACCTCGAATTTGTCCAGCGTTGCGATGAGATCTCCGACCAGCGCTTCGAACTCTTCGCCCACGATCGACATCCCGGCATGTGTGAGCTTCATATCGCGTCCCTCATAGACGCACGGCCCACCGGACGTCTGACAAATCTGGTCGACGAGCATCGCCTTCAAATGTGGGATATCGGCTTCGGTAAACCGGCCCTTGATGCGCATATCTGCCACGACTCTTGTCACGAAATCATCCACGATCGAGACGATCGCGGGCTTTTCCCCCAACCGCACATACAGGGATTGATCGGCCATCCTCACACTTCCCGCTAGGGCCATTTGAGGACGGTCCGCACCCCATGGTGATTCGGTGGTAGTTTGACAGCCGATCAGACCAACCAGTGTGAGGACCGCAAGCAACAACCACGATCTGCTCACCAGCGACACAGTCCTCCCTCCCAGTCTCACTGAAACCGCCTTCCACTTTTTCGTGAGAAACCACGCGACACCATACAGTGATAAACCTGACACACTAGCCTTCTTAGAACAATGAGGACTCATTACAGTGACTCCGTTTCTATGCACCGGACTGGATCGATCGGCTGACCAATTTTTCGTACATTCAACCACAATTGATGACCAAATTCGCATCTCCGGCGCGTTCCTCAAAAATAAACTTGCATGCAGTCTCAATAGTACCATTCAGGATTGCCGCCGGAGGGCTGCAGAGGTTGCCGTCCGTTGTTTCTATGAGATTCGCGTGATTTCAGAATGGGTTAGCGATCGGGATGGCGAGCAGGTAGTCATTCCAAGGTCCATCGGCAACTTTCCGTGTTCAGCCTCCTCTTAGTGTTTTCAAATGGTTCCATTACCCTTGCGGCGGACGTAAAGAGAATCTGGCGAAATGAGTCCGATGCGCTCAAAACCACCTACCGGTTCATTCCACTGAGTTTCCCGCCTGTTCCACGGACCGATCCCCCGTGGGTGAATCAGGACCCGACTCGGAGGAAATCGATGTGCCCCCGTTCGACATCGGTGCTGACCAATTCCACTCGGACTCTGTCCCCGACATCGAGGCCGCTCGCGCCCGTCACCAGTTTCCCTTCGACCGGCGGTTGGAAGATTCTGACCCATGTGCCTTTGTCGGCGGCTCCGGTGACAATGGCGTCGAATCGTTGCCCGATGTGCGACTCCAGTAACAACGCA
>DAISKX010000518.1:0-3482 GCA_036820725.1 Nitrospiraceae bacterium | reverse complement strand
GGCATGTTAGATCAACCAGAAAGCAGCCCCAAGGATCAACGACAGCGCAACTGTGACAAGTCCCGCCCAGAGTCTCGACCTCATCTGATCGTCGCGTCGGACCAGTTCTACGTTCGCCGCGATATGGTGTGCCAAACTCGGCTTGCTCACCGACTTCCAGCGCTCCAACTATGCTTCGTTCCTTTCCTCACGTTCGCAATGCGAGACGGATCAATGTCCATGGGTCTGTCCAATCGGGTACTTCAGCTTCCCCAAGTTCTCACTCAATGTCTTCAACGAGAGTCTGAGATAGTCCGTCTCATCCTCATTCCCACCGTGTCCGAGTAGCGCTCTTCGGGTTTCTCCATCAACGCCAGCCTCATAGAGTTTCATTGTCACGGTGGGTCGAAGCCCCTGTAATGACTTTTTCCCCTTCACGCCAAGATTCTTCATGAGCCGATGAAACCACTTCGTGATCCAGTCGCCAGGATGAAACAGTAGCGTCTCGCCTTTGACTCTCACACCCTCGACGTAATCGAGCAATCCCAGCTTGATCAATTGTGAATGTATCGGCACCCGCCTTCGACTGGCCTGGTCTTTCACATCAGGTGCAATATCGAAATACTGAATCCCTTCCTCCTCCCTGATGTCAGAGAGTGCAAGGTTGGCAATCTCTTCACGGCAAGCGCCTGAGTAGAGAAGGATCATAGGCAACCAGTACCTAGCAGCATCTTCCTTGAGTTGAACTTTGAACTCTTCAGAACCAAAGACAGCTTGAATGTCAGTCTCAGAGAATGTCTCATGTGACTTTGCCTCTATGCCTTCATAAGCAAGACCGTCAACCGGATTGGTGCCAGGATACAACCCTTCTTTGATCAAGTGGCCGAAGAAGTGGTTGAGATGTCGAAGGTCTTGGTTGACTGTTTGCTTCGAGAGCATGTCCTTCTTTGGCAAACCCTTGGACCGTTCCAAGACTTCCGCCAGAGGCAACCCAGGGAACCGCTTCGAGGTATTGGTAGGGAGTTGTCCGAGGGTATCTCTGTACAGGAGGCAATCCGTTTGGAGATACGCATGGATCGGCTTATCACCAATGATCTGAAGAAACCGCTTGAGCACATGTCTCTTCGCCTCGACGGTTCCAGGTGTTCTGTGTGCGGAGTGCTTGAGGTACGCGGGGATGACAATCGATAGAGGATCGCATTCCGGTCGGGGCACATCAGGAACAATAGACTCAGACTCGCCAGATTCACCATGGCCATTGCACGCATTCACGTGGACACCGTTGACACATTCCTTGATCCTGTTGGCGATAACTATCTCAGCCTTGAGAAGTTCTCTGCACAGGTAGCGATGCAGTGACGATCCTTCCTTGGCCTGCTCATGCAGCTTGTGCTTGGCAATGAATGCCGCGGCAATACCAGCAGACACGATGGATAGCTCATTCATGCTGAGAGTCTTGGCGCCATCATCAACGGAAGATTCTGAGAATCTTGCGAGGCAATCTTGCCAGTCTCTAGACTTTTTCAGCGAATCAGAAGCACACTTCTCTCCGGAGGACAGTGCTGCCTCCCATTCGTCGAGCCGTTCGCCGATGTATCGCGAAACGAGGGTACGAATCTGAGTGGCTGTCATCCCTGGATTCTGCCTAACAGTGTGGAACAGAAGAGATGCGTTGGCGTCCCCGAATTACTTTGACATTGTGTCATTGCCTTGGCAGACGTGCAAAAGACTTCTGGATATCTGCCCGTGACGAATGACGAATTAAGGGGGCCTTACCCCATCGTCACCGGTTTGCCATTATGTGCATGGAAGAGAAAAGTGGTATAGGTGCGATAATAAGACTCAAGCGAAGGCCTTATATGGAAGGCTAAAGGTGGACCAACGAGAAGGAAAATATTTTGCAAAGGAAGCATCCATCCCATTCCGTGGCCTTGCTGAGGATTATGAAAAAGCCGTAGATACGACAGGGCTTGGTCGATTAGGAGACGATCGGTCGCGTATTGCTCGGTGGATCAGTGTATTCAGGGATCAGGACACTCGGTCCATATCGCCTGATCAGATAGAACGTACACTGAACACACTTCTCACTGAGGGGAAAAAGCCCGCAACTGTACACCGATATTTCACAGTGCTCAAGGCTATTCTCAATCGCAAGACAGTTCTGAAGTTAGTCCGCGACTGAAATCATCAATCGCGTTCGGCTTCCCAAGTTCCACAAGGAAATCGTCCGATATCTTTCTCCTGATCAGGAAAGAATCTTGATTGAATGTTTACCACAGAATTACCGACCCATCGTCCCAATAGCTCTCAATACCGGACTTAGGCAAAGTGAACTATTGCGCATGAAGTGGAAGGACGTGGATTGGCTAACTGCAATTATCAGCGTTGATAAGACTAAATCTGAAAGACCATTACGACTCCCCATGAACTCCATAGTCCAGGATGTCCTGAGCAAGGTGCAACAAGATAGCATCAATGAATTTGTCTCCCATACGCGGGACGCTATTTAAGAAACGTCTTCAGCAATGCGGTAAAGACGGCAGGGTTAGGACCATTCAGATTCCACGATTCTCAGACATACATTTGCATCGGGGGTTGGCCATGCAAGGTGCCAATGACAGAACTATCATGGCATTAGGGGGTTGGCGATCTCCCGCTATGTTATCCCGCTATGCCCATCTTTCCCCAACTCACCTTTGGAAGGCTGTGGAAGGACTCATCCTAACCGGGAGTAAAACCGGGAGTGCCCACGAAAGAGATGAAGCTGAATCAACTCAAACCATTGAGAAATACTGGTGAGCCGGCTGGGATTCGAACCCAGGACCCTCGCCTTAAAAGGGCGATGCTCTACCGACTGAGCTACCGGCTCTCCGAAGCGCGTCAATCGTCACTGGTCAATCGCGTAGAGGGATACCAGATCTTGACGCGAGCGCCCATCTTACCATCGACGAATGACGATTGACGAGTGACGAATCGGCAGTGTCTACCGTCGCTTGCGACGGCGGGACAGGAGTGGATTCCGCAGGATGATGGTCTCATCTCGCTTCGAACCGGTCGAGATCATATCGATTCGACACTCCGCTAACTCTTCAACACGATTGAGATATCGCTTCGCCTCGGCAGGTAGCTTCTTATAACTGGTCATGCCGGTCGTCGGGGTATTCCAACCACGCATCTTTTCATAGATCGGTTCACATCCATTCAATACCTCCAGGTCGGAGGGCATATCCCGGAACCGTTTGCCGTTGTAGCGATAGCCGCTGCAGAGCTTCAGTTCCTTGCATCCATCGAGCACATCCAATTTCGTCACCGCCAGCGAAGTCAATCCGTTCACACGAGTGGCATGCCGCACGAGCACGCCGTCGAACCATCCACACCTCCGTGCTCGGCCAGTCGTCGCTCCAAATTCTTTTCCACGTTCCTGCAAGCCGCCGCCGACCTCGTCCGTCAATTCCGTCGGGAACGGTCCACTGCCGACGCGGGTCGTGTACGCTTTCGTGATG
>DAISKX010000517.1:0-3486 GCA_036820725.1 Nitrospiraceae bacterium | reverse complement strand
GAGCCTGCCGAGACAGGCTCTTTTCCCGTGATCTTACCCGCCCACCCCGAGCCTGCCGAGACAGGCTCTTTTCCCGTGGTATCGCACCGACCACAGGTGGGTATCGATGTTCTCAGCATCGGATGCCTGCGGAATACACTGTTCAAAGATGCTATAGTGCGGATCGCCGGAGGACACCATCGTCGCAGCAGGACGATGTCTTCTCGCACGTCTTCAGCAGACCGATCGACTCGTGAATCGCCGACAACTTTTCTCCATCACGTTCTTCAGCATCCTTCTCTTGCTCATCTGGCAACTGGCGGTGATCCTCAGCCCGTTCTTCTATCCGATCATGTGGGCTGTCATTCTCGCCGCCACGTTCTATCCGCTCTATGTGAAACTGCTGCACGTGGTGGGAGGCCGTCACCACCTTGGGGCAGTGATCATGACGTTGATGGTCATGGCCATCGCGGTGCTGCCGGCAGTCTATCTGATTTTTCTCGGCATCAATGAAGCTGTGCAGGCCTATGAGATCGGGCGGCAGTGGTTTCGGGAGGGGCGATTGCAAGAGCTTGGCACGACCATCTCACAATTGCCGCTTATCGGCAACCTGAGCCAAGATCTGTTCCACCGGGTGGTGCTGTCGAATCGTGGCCAACTCGAATCGGCTTTCCTCGAAGGCGGGAAGGTTGTGAGTACGTTTCTTCTTTCCCAGGGAGCCGATCTCGCTAAGAATGCCTTTCTCTTTGTCACCGACTTCCTGGTCATGGTCTTTACCTTGTTTTTCCTGTTCCGCGACGGAGATCGCTTGTATCAGGGACTGTACAAAGCCATCCCGCTCGATCCCGATCACAAGGCCAAGATCTTTGAACGGATGAACGGCACGATCGGCGCCGTAGTCCAGGGAACGTTGCTGACCGCTCTCGTTCAAGGTATCGCTGCGGGGCTGACCTATTGGGCACTCGGCATCCCGTTCTCCATCTTTCTCGGCGCACTCTCAGCCGTGTTGTCTCTGCTGCCGTTCGGCGGAACCGCCCTGGTCTGGATTCCAGTCGCCATGTACCTTTTCATAACGGGCGCGATCTTGAAGGGATTCATCATGATCGGAATTGGAGGGGGACTCGTCGGGTTGCTGGACAATCTCTTGCAGCCCTTTCTCATCGGCACCCAGGCAAAGTTGCCGATGCTGTTTCTCTTCTTCGCCTCATTAGGCGGGCTGGCTTCGTTCGGATTGATCGGTCTCTTCCTCGGTCCCATTATCCTTGCCGTGCTGCTGGAAACGTTCCGGATCTACCAGGAAGAATTCCAAGAACAGCCCAGCGAACTGCTCGTCAAATAGCCGACAGCAGAGGATGAGTGAGGCACGGCAGGCGCGGACGATGACATGCCCTTCTACACCTGGTCCGACTGATCCCGGATGTCTCACACCGGAACACCTATAGTCAGATCCTTCCCATTGCTCATCGGCGCCCTAGGAGTCGTCTACGGCGACATCGGCACCAGCCCCCTGTATGCCCTGCGCGAATGTTTCAGCGAGACGCATGGACTGTCCGTTTCGACGGACAATATACTGGGCGTCCTGTCGCTGATCGTCTGGTCGCTGATTCTGGTGGTGACGGTTAAATACTTGGTGTTCGTCCTACCGGCCGACAACGACGGCGAGGGGGGGACCCTTGCCCTGATGGCTCTCAGCCAGCGATCCCATCCTGCCAATCCCAGCCGTGGACTCGGCTTGCTCGTCATTCTCGGCTTGATCGGGGTTGCGTTTCTCTACAGCGACGGCATCATCACCCCGGCGATCTCCGTACTCAGCGCCGTCGAGGGATTGTCAATCGCCACCGACGTATTCGATCCCTACATCCGTCCCATTACGATCGTGATCCTCACCGGGCTCTTTTTTATTCAGCGACGAGGCTCTGGAAAGATCGGCAGCATCTTCGGACCTGTCATGCTCATCTGGTTCGCCACGATGGGCATTTTAGGATGTATCAGTCTGGTTCGCAGTCCGCAGATTCTCCTGGCCGCCAATCCGCTGTATGGCGTTGCATTTCTGATGAAGCATGTCGGGCTCGGTTTCGTTGTCCTTGGGAGCGTGTTCTTGGCTCTCACCGGTGCGGAAGCGCTATACGCCGACATGGGGCATTTTGGGAAAGCACCGATACGCGTCAGCTGGTTTCTGGTGGCACTCCCGGCACTGCTACTCCAATACTTCGGGCAGGGCGCGCTTCTCCTCAGGGAGCCGACGGCATTGACCAATCCATTTTATCACCTGGCGCCGAACTGGATGTTGTTTCCGCTGATCGGTCTGGCCACGATCGCCACCGTGATTGCGTCACAAGCGATGCTCTCCGGCGCCTTCTCGTTGACGCTACAAGCCGTTCAGCTCGGCTATCTGCCTGCCCTGCGCATCACCCACACGTCCGCGGCTCAACGAGGCCAGACGTATGTCGGAGTGGTGAACTGGATGATGTTCGCGGGAACCGTAACGCTCGTCCTCTCGTTCGGCTCGTCCAGCAATCTGGCGGCGGCCTACGGAATGGCCGTCTCAGGCTCCATGGTCATTACGACGCTTCTGATGTATCGGGTGGTTCGCCATCTCTGGTCATGGCCTGGGTCCATCGCGATGCTCGTGGTCGGGGGATTTCTGGCCGTCGACCTGATCTTTTTTCTGGCGAATATCCGCAAGATCCCCCATGGCGGATGGTTTCCCCTCATCCTCAGCGCGGTGATTTTCACCGTGATGAGCACCTGGGCTCGTGGACGAGCGATCGTAGCCGATCACATCCGAGCTCAATTCCCACCGTTGAAACAATTTCTTGCCGACATCGGCTCGCAGGTAATCACCAGAATCCCCGGTCAGGCGGTGATCCTGACCAACTATCCGGAGGTCACGCCCCCGGCCCTACTACAAAATGTGAAACACAATAGAATCCTGCACGAAGAACTGTTTTTTCTCACGGTCGTGACTGAACAGGTGCCGTTCGCGCTCGCGGCACGAGAGATCGAGGTCATCCCCGTCCAGGACCGGATCTTTTGCATCACCGCACGCTGCGGCTTCATGGAATCGCCGGACATCCCGCGCATCTTGCAACGGCTCTCTGCGATGGGTCATGACATTCCGCTTGCGAGCACGACGTTTATTCTCAGCCGGCTCACGTTTCTGGCGACTCCCACACCGGGGATGGCCATCTGGCGGGAAAAGATCTTCGTCTTCTTATCGAGAAATACGCAGCGGGCCAGTTCCTATTTCCATATCCCTGTGGAACAGGCCGTCGAGATCGGTCTTGTCCTGGAAATCTAGCACGGTGCGGAAAAACTATTGTGGCACGCGATAAATTCGATGGACCACGCGTGTGGCATAAGAGAAGAACACTTCTGCAGGATGGTCAAAAAGCCCGTCATTCTCACCCGCCCAACCCCGGCGCGCCAAGACGCGCCGTTCCGCAGGCGCGGCCGCAGCGAGGTCCACGACGCGAAGAATAATGAGCGTCACGTTGCGGGAGGGCA
>DAISKX010000516.1:0-3496 GCA_036820725.1 Nitrospiraceae bacterium | reverse complement strand
GACGAATGCGAAGAAGAGCATGACCGCTTCATCTGTAACTAAGCTCGGTAATCAGCCCACCAGTGCGAGCAACGGTCGCCTTCATGGTACAAAAGCCAACACCGGTTGGTCTGCAGAAACGAGGCCCATTTCCAATTCGCCTTTGACTCACTTCGAGAAAACACCCGAGTACCGATTCGAGGAGGATTTCCTGCCTGACACCGCCAGGGTAAACCTCCTCATGGATCGGAATAACGATGGCATAATCGACCCAATGGAACATGCGCTGGGGTGGATCGGCATGACAGACGGGGGAGATGTGGGACTACGAGAAGGGGATATGGCGATGGAACGGATATGGCTGCAAGGCCGCAGCAAACCTGGGCACATGGCGAGCCCGGTGAGGATCTACAAGAACACCCCGCGGGCGGTACCTCCACAGAAGAAGCCGGTGAAGCGACATACGCAGAAGCCTCTCTAACGTCAGCAATCTTCAGTCTTTCTACTTCCCTGCCACTGCTCGCACGTTGTCCCTATGGTGGTCTCAATCTCTATATGCCGGTTCCACGTATATATTTATGCCAAGTCGGACTTCTGGCAAGGACGGTCAGGGGCGGTAAGTCACAGTCATCTATCGAGCGTAATCGTATTGATACGAACGTAAGGATAGCATTGACAGGCATCAGAGTAGACACCATGATACCGCATTCGAAGGCGAGAAGAACCATCTTGGATGCCGGATTTTGTGTCCATCGAGCAAAGGGTGGGCATGATGTGCCTAATATTGCGAGGGGAGATCACCTGATGCGGAATTTTCCTGACAAAGAGGACCGAAGTTATGATTACGAGTGTTCATGATCAGCATTTGCTGCTCCCCGATGACAGCCACGACCGTAGGCTGATTGCGAATGTGCATCCGTCTGACTGGGTCAATCCAACCCCTGACGGCCGATACAACATCGTCGTGATTGGAGCGGGCACCGCGGGCCTAGTGACCGCAGCGATTGCAGCCGGTGTAGGCGCCAAGGTTGCTTTGGTTGAACGACAACTCATGGGAGGAGATTGCCTAAACGTTGGATGTGTACCGTCGAAAGCCATCATTCGTGCTGCACGCGCTTGGAGCGATCTCCGACGCATGGAAGAATTCGGGGTGCATATGCCTGCAGGGGTCAAGTATGACTTTGGTGCGGCGATGACCAGGATGCGACGACTGAGAGCGAACCTCAGTCGTATGGATTCTGCGCACCGCTTCAAGGAGTTGGGGGTAGACGTCTTTCTTGGCAATGCATGTTTCGCCGGATCGAATACGATCGAGGTGCATGGCAGTGCCGGTTCACGAACGGTACGGTTTTCCAAAGCGGCGATTTGTACAGGCGCCCGGGCGGCCGCCCCTTCCATTCCCGGTCTGGAGAAAGCGGGGTATCTGACCAACGAAACAATCTTCAATCTGACCGAACTCCCTCGCCGGCTCGCGGTCATTGGAGCCGGGCCGATCGGGTGCGAGATGGCCCAAAGTTTCGCTCGATTCGGTGCCCAAGTCGTACTTTTGGAGCGCCTTGCGAATATCCTCCCGCGCGAAGATGTCGACGCCTCAGGAGTGGTCCAATGCCAAATGAAGAAGGACGGTGTAGACCTCGTGTTTGGCGCCAATGTAACAAAAGTGAATGCGCATGGGGTGGGAAAAATTATCTCATATGAGACTGATGGAATGATGAAGGAATTGGCCGTCGATCAAATTGTCGTCGGAACCGGACGTTCCCCCAATGTAGAAGGATTGGGGCTCGACCGTGTGGGGGTCGACTTCGATACACGTGAAGGTGTGAAGGTCAGCCAGCGCCTACAAACGACCAATGCGAAGATTTTTGCCGCAGGTGATGTGTGTTTTCCGTTCAAGTTCACGCACACCGCAGATGCGATGGCACAAGTTCTCATACAAAATGCGCTCTTCCCTCATCCGTTGGGATTGGGATATGCGAGCACGGCATCATTGACGATTCCATGGTGTACCTATACCGTCCCCGAAATTGCGCATGTTGGAATGTATGAGGCGGACGCTAAGACCCAAGGACTCGAGATCGAGACCTATACATTCAACATGGACGAGGTCGATCGTGCAGTGCTTGACGGGGAAGAAGAAGGATTCGCGCGGATACATGTGGGGAAAGGCAGCGATAGGATACTGGGCGTGACGATCGTGGCTGCTCATGCTGGCGATATGATCAACGAATTTACGGTGCTAATGAAAGCGGGGCTCGGGGCAAAAGTGATCGCTGGCACAATTCATCCCTATCCAACTCAAGCCGAGGTGAGCAAAAAAGTTGTGAATCTCTGGCGGAAGGCACACTTCACAGAACGTCAGAAGAATATTCTTCGAAAATGGTTTGCCTGGTGTCGCAAAGGATGACAAGTGTCGCGCCAGGGAGGATCAATGATTCAAGGTTGGCTATACGGCTGCGTGTTGGTTACGATGCTCAGCCTGCCGTCGGTTCTTTTTGCAGATTCGTCCAGGATTTTGGAGGTGGGAAGGTTTTCGACAGAACCTGTTGGTCACACGGTACCCAATGGCTGGAAACCATTATTATTCAAGAAAATTACCCGGTACACTACCTACGAGTTGATAATAGATGGGGACACCGTCGTAGTAAAAGCGCGGAGTGATGCGTCCGCATCGGGGCTGACGCGGGAAGTCAGGATCGATCCGAGAGACTATCCGATCGTACGATGGCGATGGAAGATCGATCATCTATTAATGAAGAGTGACGTGAGCCGGAAAGAAGGAGATGACTATCCTGCGAGACTTTATATCACGTTCGAATATGACCCGACTAAGGTGGATTTTATCAAGAAATTGAAGTACAAGGCCGGCCAGGTGCTCTTCGGGCCGATTCCGATCGGTGCACTGAATTACATTTGGGAAGGCAAAACTCAACCTGGGACCATTGTCGACAATGCATACACCGATTTTGCGAAGATGATTGTGGTGCGGAGCGGGTCACAAGATGTAGGCAGGTGGATGGAGGAAGAGCGGAATATTTACGAGGATTATAAGCTGGCCTTCGGGGAGGAGCCCCCGATGATCAACGGCGTGGCGATCATGACCGATACAGATAACACGAAGGAAAGCGCCACGGCTTACTATGGTGACATTTTGTTTCGGCAGTCATCAAAGGAATAGATGAACGGACGGAAGTGTGTCCTGAAAATCTGGTTGTGCCGGGTCTCGCCTGTCGATATGTTTGAGAGAGCGTACGATGTTCCGATTATCCCGGCGTGATGTTTTGAAACTTCTTGGTGTCATGGGACTCGCAGTCGCATGGCATCCGCATCGGGCCAGCGCCGGAGTATTGGATTACGTCCTCGGGACGCCGCAAGCCAGGATCCCGCTCCCTATTACACCCAACGATCAATTCTATCTCACCTCGTATCGCAGCCCTCCCTCGGTGCGACTTCATAACTGGCAACTCGTGATAAAAGGGCTGGTCGGTCGCCGTCTATCGCTGACCTACGAAGAACTCAT
>DAISKX010000515.1:0-3496 GCA_036820725.1 Nitrospiraceae bacterium | reverse complement strand
TGTATCGTCCGTTGGAGCAGGACCAGCGGATCACGTTTACGATGTTCTTCGACTTCATCTTTGGTGCGGTAATGGCCGTGCGAAGGATCGGCCATTGAATGCCCCATGAAGCGATAGGTCAGCGCTTCGATGAAGGCAGGCCCCTGTCCCGCACGGACGCGTTTCACCGTCTGCTCCATCAGGCTTCTCACAGCCAGCACATCCATGCCATCGACCCGTTCTGCCGGAATCCCGTAGGATCGGGCGGTCTCAGTAATATCGGAATACAACGCGACGGCGCGCTGTACCGGTGTACCCATTCCATATCGGTTATTCTCGCAGATGAACACCAGGGGAAGCTTCCAGAGGGCGGCCAGGTTGAACGCTTCATGGGCCTGCCCGCTGGGAAGCGCGCCTTCTCCGAAAAAGCAGACCGTCAGTCCGTCTCCTTGTTGATACTTGGTCGCGAATGCAAGCCCGGTTGCCAGAGGGATGTGTCCTCCCACGATGGCATAGCCTCCCATGAAGCGCTTTTCACAATCAATCAAATGCATGGAGCCACCCTTGCCCTTGCACAGTCCGGTGGCCTTACCGAACAGCTCGGCCATGACTCGCTGAGGGTCCGACCCGCGGGCCAGACAATAGCCGTGATCCCGATACGCGCTGATGACGTAATCGTCCGGCCGCAACGCCGCGATGGCTCCGACCGCCACTGCTTCCTCTCCGATGTAGAGGTGAAGAAAACCGGCGATCTTGGCGAGCGCATACATCTCCGCCGATTTTTCTTCGAACCGGCGGATAAGCAGCATTTGTCGATATAGGTGAAGGAGGTCGGTGCGTTCCATTCCTCATTATGCAGGACCCGGGCGCGCGACTCAAGAAAGGAGATGGCGAGAGGAGGATGATGGTGTGAAAAGAGAGGATCGTCTAACGGTAGGGCAATGTACGATAAACAGATTAGAGCCGGACGCGGATGTCATCGCCTTCGACCTTCACTTCGTAGGCCGTCACCTTGGCGGCGGGATTATTGACGCACGCCCCTGTTTTGACGTTGTATTGCCACCCGTGCCACGGGCAGGACACAACATCCCCTTCAACATCACCTTCGCCTAGCGGGCCACCACGGTGTACGCATGTGTTGTCGATGACGTGATACGTGCCGTCGACATTGAAGACCGCCAGGGTCTTGCCGTTGATCTCTGCGACCATCGCGTTTCCCGGCTTGACATCCGCTGTTCCTGCGACTCGTACAAATTCAGACATGCTCTCCTCCATTACCCTAACCGGTACATGTCAGTCCGGCTTTTCTTAATTGCCCGATTCGGGCCGGATTTTCTTGAGCAGACTTTCGATCCGACTGGGGCTATCCTGGTTCTCAGTGCCGAACCGGGTGGCAATTTTAGCGGCAATCTCATGAAAGGCCTTCGCTTGCGGCGAGTCCGGATTGGCGATGACCAGAGGGCGGCCCATATCCCCGCCCTCGCGGATGGCTGGATCGATGGGAACTCGTCCGAGAAACGGGATCCCAAGCTTCTCGGCCGCCCGTTCTCCTCCACCGTGTGAAAAGATCTCCGTCCGCTCGCCGCAATGCCCGCAGACAAAGTAACTCATGTTCTCCACGATGCCCAATAACGGGACGTTGACCTTCTGAAACATCATCATGCCTTTTCTGACATCATGCAGGGCGACCTCTTGCGGAGTCGTCACGGTAATGGCGCCGGCAAGAGGCACAAGTTGCGAGAGTGTGAGCTGCGCGTCACCGGTTCCTGGAGGGAGATCGATCAGGAGGAAGTCGAGTTCGCCCCAGAGGACGTCACGAAAGAGTTGTTGAATGGCGGTGTGCACCATCGGTCCCCGCCAGACGACGGCCTGGTCCTCCGGGACAAAGAATCCCATCGAGATCAGTTTGACACCATGGCTTTCAGCCGGCGTGATCTTCCCGTCTTGCTGTTCGGGAGTTTTCTCAACGCCCATCATCATGGGAATATTGGGCCCGTAGATGTCGGCATCCAGCAAGCCGACCGTCGCCCCTCGAAGCCCTAACGCCACAGCCAAATTGACGCAGACGGTGGATTTACCCACACCACCTTTGCCGCTGCTGACCGCAAGGACGTGCTTCACACCCGGGATCAAATTTACTTTTCCCTGTGAATCTGCTTGTTGGGATGTTCCGGCCTGCATATCTGCCATGATCTCCTCCCTCCATCGATCTTTCATCCGGGATCGACGCTTCACTCATCATATGCTATCGACGCAGCCAAAGGGAATGGGCCGATAGACGCAGGTCGTCGTAGGCCTCACGGAAAGAGGATGGAGTGTCGGAAGACTATGGTCACGCCTTCTGGCGTTGCAAGTTATACGCGAGACCGGCGAGGGAGAGGAGATAGATCAGCCATTTGGACGGATCGAAGTTATACCAGCGTGGTCCGTTGCGGTAATCATATGAAAACGTATGGTGGTAATTGTGGTAGCCCTCGCCGAAACTGACAAAGGAGATCAGCCAGCTGTCGCGGCTGCTGTCCTGTGTGCCGTGAGGCTGCCTGCCCCACATATGACACAGGGAGTTGATGGTGAACGTCGAATTCAGGACCAGCACTGTCCGCAGCATCCCCGCGAGCAGAAAACATCCTACCCCGCTCATGAGGCCATTGTAGAGGCACCCGGCGACAAAAGGCATCAGCAGTCCGGAGGCCACGATCGCCGGGTAATGCCGGTGTTGCCACATGATGATCGGATCCTTTCGGAGTCGTCTCTCATAGGAGTCCGAGCGATGCGGAGTCTCCACGAACAGCCACCCGCAGTGACTGTGCCAGAATCCCTTCTGTGCATTGTAGGGATCCTCGTCCGAGTCCGTCCTGGCGTGGTGCCGGATGTGATCGGCACACCAGCGCAGCGCCGAGTTTTGCAGCGCCCAGCCACCGGCAATCAACAAACAGACTTTCACCCAAGACCGGCATTCAAAGCTCCGATGCGAAACCATCCGGTGATAGCCCACCGTAATCCCCAGGCCGGTGACGATGTACAGAATGACGAGAAGAGTCCAGTCGAGCGGAGTATAGTCATGAAAATACGCAAAAAGCGGGACGCCGAGCAATGTCACGATGGTCATCGTAAGAAACAGGAGAATAGTTCCCCAGTCCAGAGTGCGTAAGGATGGGTCGTTCATCGGTCTCCTTCCGGCTGAGTGGATATCGGTTGGTCATACCTGTCGATGTTCCGACGGACCGCGCGCATGCTAGCGGAAGTCGCTTTGAATTTTCAACAGGAAAGACGGGGTGTATACTGATAAGCAACGCTGTCTACATAGTTCTGGTACCGTCTCATGGTCGATCCCCTCACGCTTGAACCTCGCATCCGTGTCATTGGAGCGCAACTGGCCGGGCTGTCCGCCGGACACTCTCCGGCTCTGTTCGATTCCCGCTGGTGGTCACAAGCGACCATCAATCTAGCGATGAAAGATCCCGCATTCAAGGCACAGCTCTTCCGCTTTATCGACGTGTTGCCGGCGCTGAAACAG
>DAISKX010000514.1:0-3502 GCA_036820725.1 Nitrospiraceae bacterium | reverse complement strand
CGTTCTGCGCATCAAAGGGAGCATACGAAGCGTAGACCGGCGCCTCCAACATATCCGGAGCCAGCGCCAGCTCCGAACATTGTTCCACCAGTCCCTCCAATAACACCCGGCGTTGATGGTCCTCCAGCGATTCCGGCAATGCCGGATCAGGCATCCCGATGAGCTGAAACATCAGAAACGCGGTATTCTCCACAGGTGGATACAGCCGCGCGGCAATGGGAGGCGTACGCTGACTATCGGCGATGCTGGTCAAATGTTCGTTCAATCCCTGTAATGTCAACACTTCGAGGGTTGCATCCGTCAGCAGCCGGGGTTCCACCCGTACAACCGCTCCCGTAGGGACTTGGAGACTGCGATGCAGTAAATCGGCGGTCGCAACCGGATCGATCTTCAATCCTAATGGATGCGTCAAATTCGCCTGCAGCGGAAGTTCCAACGCAGCCATCACGGCATAGGCCGGCTTCTCGTCGACGGGGCCATCGATGATCACGGAACAGGCGGCTTCCGCCACGAGATCGAACAGCCATTCCGCCATATCTTCATCGAGCGCAGCGAGCACGGTCAACAGATCCTGCTCTCGACCTTGCTCGATGAACGCCTGCAAGGTATCGATCGCGGCATCTGTGTCGCCATGGTCATGACGCCGTGCATTGATCAAATGAATAAGATCGCGGGTAAGTGGGTCCGGCCGCGTCCAACTTAACATCAATACCCTCCTGACTCAGCGACGCAGGTGGCACGCTCGCCTGATTGGTCGCGCCCCTTCATGTTGCCAAAATTTCCGGATGCTGGCAAGCAGCAACGTGGTTATCAATTCCAAGGACAGCATCATTCTCCAATGATCTTCACCAACACTCGCTTCCGACGCCTGCCATCGAATTCCCCATAAAAAATCTGCTCCCACGGTCCGAAGTCGAGTTTCCCGTTTGTCACCGCCACGATCACTTCGCGTCCCATGATCTGTCGCTTGATGTGCGCATCCCCATTGTCCTCGCCGGTCTGGTTATGTCGGTAGTTCGCTTGCTGTGGTGCGAGCCGTTCCAGAAAATCTTCATAATCCTTCAACAATCCGGGCTCGTCATCATTGATATACACACTCGCCGTGATGTGCATCGCATTGACTAATAGCAGCCCTTCCTGCACGCGGCTCTTTCTGAGCACAGCCTCGACCTGTGGAGTGATATTGATAAAGGCACGCCTGGTCCCAATCTCGAACCAGAGTTCTTCTCGATACGATTTCATGACAGGATACGTACGCGAACTGCGATTCTGCATCGCGCAAGTTCGAAGATGCAAGCCCCCGACGCGTTCCTCTGGCGATGTCTTCACGACACTGCCGGTCACCGTGTAGTCATGCAACCGTTTCTGCCATATAATAGAGGAACAGTGAACGCACTCTATAAATAACCGGATCGTTTGACCACGATGCCCATCACTCCAGAGCGGCAACCACGTCTTTCTTCGAATGCACGCATCGTGTTGCGCCGCCGCTATCTCGCGAAGAACAGCCGCGGACGCGTGATTGAAACCCCGCTGCAGATGTTCAAACGTGTAGCGCGCAATATCGCCACGGCCGAGCAGGCCTATCCCCGGTTGACTCGATTGGGCGGCGCCGAAAAAGAATTTTATGAGTCCATGAGCCGGTTGGAGTTCCTCCCGAATTCTCCGACCCTCATGAACGCCGGGCGGGAACTCCAACAACTCTCAGCCTGTTTCGTGCTCCCCGTCGAAGACTCACTGGAATCGATCTTCGATGCCGTGAAACAGCAGGCGTTGATCCATCAGTCCGGAGGGGGAACAGGATTCTCGTTCAGCCGTCTCCGCCCCGTGGACGACCGAGTCGCTTCGACGAGCGGGGTGGCTTCCGGACCTGTCTCGTTTATGCGCATCTTCAATACATCCACGGAAGTGATCAAGCAGGGAGGAACGCGTCGCGGAGCCAATATGGGAATCCTGTCGGTCGATCATCCTGACATTCTCGAGTTTGTGACGCTCAAACAGGATCCGAGGGCCATGACCAACTTTAATCTGTCGGTTGGTGTCACAGATTCGTTCATGCGGGCCCTCCGACAGAAAAAGTCCTATGCCTTGGTCAATCCCCGTACCCGCCAAATCGTACGGCAGGAATCGGCTCAACGGGTATGGGACTGCATTGCCGAGGCTGCATGGAACAGTGGCGAACCCGGTCTAGTGTTTTTGGATACCATCAATCGCGCAAATCCGACTCCCAAGCTCGGGACGATCGAAGCCACCAATCCATGCGGGGAACAACCGTTGCTACCTTTTGAGTCCTGCACTCTCGGATCACTCAATCTGGCCAAATTCATCGTCCGTTCACCGATTGGGGCATCGGTCGATTACCCGCGCCTTTCGAAGGCCATCGATCTCGCGGTTCGGTTCCTCGATGATGTCATCGATATGAATCACTATCCCTTACCGGCCATCACGGCACGCACAAAAAGCACCAGAAAGATTGGTCTGGGAGTCATGGGATTTGCCGACCTCTTGATTCAGCTCGGCATCCCGTATCATTCCGACGATGCGCTGAAGGTGGCCGAACAACTCATGCGGTTTGTGCAAGAACGAGCTCATGCAGCTTCTTCGGAACTGGCGTCGATCCGAGGCGTATTTCCGGCCTTTGCGCACAGCCGCCTCGCCATCGAAGGGCACCGCCGGCGCAATGCGACTGTGACCACCATTGCCCCGACTGGAACCATCAGTATCATCGCCGGCTGTTCGGCGGGAATTGAACCATTATACGGGGTAGGCTTCGTTCGCACCGTCATGGAGGATGTTCGTCTGATTTCAATTCATCCCGAATTCGTGCGTCGTCTCCGAAAGGCGGGGCTCTATTCGAAGCGCCTCATGGAGGCCGCTGCCGCAACTGAATCCATTCAGCATATGGAGCAGATTCCGTACGATCTACGCCGGCTTTTCGTCACAGCGCATGACGTGTCCCCTGAACACCATGTCCGCATGCAGGCAATATTTCAACAGTACAGCGACAGCGGCGTGTCAAAGACGATCAATCTCCCCCACGAGGCGACCAAGGCCGACATCGCGTCCGCCTTTTTGTTGGCTTACCGACTCGGCTGTAAGGGATTGACGGTATTTCGATCCGGAAGCAGGGACACACAAGTGATGTCCTGCGGACCGCAGTCATTGTGTTGAACATCTTCGTCGTGACTGTGTATTTCTGAAACACAATTGACAGCGTTCTGCCTTAGTGCTAATTACTTTTCGACACACGTTAGCCAAGTCCGAACAGGAGGTCCGTCATGTTCACCGGTGTAGGAGTTCCAGCGTTCGCGAACCCGTTCATGAACTGGAATCTCATTTTCGCGCGTCAACCGGAGCCGGATTTGGAGTTTACCGAAGAGGATCTTGAGGATGCAGCCCCGCAGCCTTCTTCCACGAAGTCTCCCAAGCCGTCCAACAAACGTCCGGTATTGTGGATGGTCCTGCTGCTCGTGCTCGGTGGTATCGCCTACGTCGCCATGGA
>DAISKX010000513.1:0-3515 GCA_036820725.1 Nitrospiraceae bacterium | reverse complement strand
AGTCGACCGCGGCCATTGAGGAAACGGGTATAGACTAGCAATCGCCCAGGAGAGGTGGATTAGGTGGAGATTAAAAGAGGTTAAGCCGGAACAGCCGCAAGGGGAAGCACGATCGTAAAGGTTGAGCCCTTCCCTACTTCGCTCTCCGTCTCGATGCGGCCGTGATGGGTGTCGGCAATCCAGGCGCAGATGGCGAGTCCCAAGCCGGTCCCTTTTTTCGTGTGGGCCCGCGCTTCGTCCGTGCGGTAGAACCGGTCGAAGATCCATCTCTGGGCATCGGGCGGAAAGCCGATTCCATGGTCGGTGACGGAAAGGAACGCAGACGAATCAGCGACCCGCAACCGGATCCCGACCTCTCCACCAGGGTAGGAATATTTGACGGCATTATCGACGATGTTCAGAATCAACTCCCGCAGACGCAGTTCATCTCCGCATACGGTCGCCGGCGTCAATTCTCCGAGCACGACCTGAATGTTGCGCTCCTGCCCGAGGAGCAGAGCTTGCCGGTAAATATCTTCGACCAACGCTTCCAACCGTACCGGTTCACTCTCCATCTTGATCTCCCCGAGGTCCGCCCTGGAGAGGAACAACAATTCATCGACGATGCGAGACATACGGTCGATCTCTTCCAGGTTGCTCTCGAGTACGGCTTGATAGTCGTGCAGTGGGCGTTCTCGGCGAAGCACCAGTTCCGTTTCGCCTTTCATGACCGTAAGGGGTGTGCGCAGCTCGTGTGATGCATCGCTGCTGAACTGCCGGATCTGCTCAAAAGAGGTTTCCAGCCGT
This sequence comes from Nitrospiraceae bacterium, assembly GCA_036820725.1. Taxonomy (GTDB): domain Bacteria; phylum Nitrospirota; class Nitrospiria; order Nitrospirales; family Nitrospiraceae; genus DASSBQ01. The sequence continues at coordinate 2,729 of DAISKX010000513.1, read as the reverse complement.
GCGATCATGTTATTGAAGGTATCCGTTAAACGGCCGATTTCATCCGAGGATCGCGGAGGCGGCAGCCGCTGGGTCAGATCCCCGCCCGAGATGCGTTGAGCGGCCAGGGTAATGGAATCCACAGGGCGGAGCGCCCGCCCGGCCAAAAACCAGCCGCCCGCCAGGGCAATGCCCAAGGCAATGGGAGTCATGACGAGGAGGACGATTAAAAAACGATGCAGGGTGCCGTCGACGGCTTCGAGGCTCGTGCCGACTTGCACCACATACAGCAAGGATCCACGATAGACGATCGGGACCGAGATGAGCCGCAGTGGGGGCTCGTTGGGATACTTCGCCGACTCAAAGATGGTTCTACCTGTGAAGGCAACTTCTAGTGCCTTGCGACTGAGGGGCACCTCGTGCTGGCGTATGTTCGGCGAGCGAAGGGTAATCGTGCCGGACGGGCTGAAGATCTGAAAAAATTTGTCGATGCGAGCCAGCTCCGGAAACTGGTTCAACAATTCGTCCTCATCGATCAACGGAAGAAAGCCGCGTTCTTCCAGAGATCGTACCGCTGCTTCCGCCGTTTCTTGGAGTGATTCATCGACCTGGTCGCGAAGACCCCGTTCCGTGATTGTATAGAGTACCACCGAAAACGTGGTCAGAATCAGTGCGAGAGCCGTCCCGTACCAGAGTGTCAGTCGAACGCGCAGTGGCATCAGTCCGCCTTCAACATGTATCCACTGCCTCGAATGGTATGGATCAGTTTAGGAGTGCGTCCCCGGTCGATCTTGTTGCGCAGGTAATTGACGTATACATCGATCACGTTGGTGAACGTATCAAAGTCCTGGTTCCAGACGTGTTCCGAAATCATGGGCCTGGTCAATACGCGTCCCGTATGGCGCATGAAATACTCAAGCAGCGCGTATTCCTTGACCGTCAGCTCAATACGCTGTCCACCACGGGTGACTTCCCGTGTGGAAGGGTTCAGCATGAGGTCCTCGACTTGCAGGACGCCGGGTGCGTCCACGGTGCCTCGACGCAGGAGGACCCGGACGCGGGCGAGCAACTCATCGATGGCGAAGGGCTTGGTCAGATAATCATCGGCTCCCGCATCGAGTCCTTTGACCTTCTGATCGACCTTCGATTGTGCGGTTAAAATCAGAACAGGGGCATGAATTTTCTCCCGTCTGATCCGCTTGAGGATCTCCAGGCCGGGGAGATTCGGTAACATGAGGTCGATCACGATGACGTCATAACTGCCGCTCAAGGCGAGATCCAAACCCTGCGCTCCATCCTCGCAAAGATCGACGGCATAACTTTCCTCTTCGAGCGCGCGTTTGATGAAACTGCCGACTTTTGTTTCGTCTTCGATGACGAGGACACGCATAGGTAGTCTGTTTCCAGGAAGGCTGGATTATACCAAAGCCGGCGCCTAGGGTAACGGAAGACATGGCTCGCAGGCGACCGGGTGCGGCGTCAGATTGAGCCGGCGTCTATGAGTGGCATAGGGACCGGATTTCGGTCCAATCCTCTTTGGGAAGGAGTCGGAGGGATTGCCCTGTCGCTGGATGCGTGGCGATCGTCAGCGCGGCGATCCGTTCATCCATGTGGGGGTGTGTCGTCAGGAAATCCGGTATGCGTGCAGCGTCGTGAAGCTCCTGTTGCATGATGCGGAAGAACGTCACCATGGCGGTAGAATCGAGACCGGCCGCTTCCATCGCCTGCAGTCCTGCCAGATCTGCCTCCGCTTCGTGTGCGCGACTATAGCGGAGTGCGCTCAACGCCTGCGCCCCGCCGATTCCCCAGGTCAATCCTCCTGAGAAATCACCGGAGAGCGCCGTCATCAGGACGGCACCCGTCGTCTGTTCTATGATGGCACGGGTCGCATGCCGTTTGTAGATATGTTGGAGCTCGTGAGCCAATACGCCGGCCACCTGTTCGGGGGTCCCGGTACGTTCCAGGAGGCCTCGGGAGAGCACGACATGTCCACCCGGTGCGGCAAATGCGTTGATGGTGTTGTCGTCGAACACGTAAAGGCGAATCGGATATCGATTGGAAGATTCGGCCTGGGTCAAGGGATGGACAACGACCGACAGGGCCTGCATCAGTCGAGGATCTCCGCATCGGCGTTCCTCCGGGACGAGTTGCCTGACAACCTGTTCACCTAACGCCTCTTCCCATGACACAGGGACCAACGGCATGATGAATGTCGATAAGATCGGGATTCCCCATCGGTAGAGCAGACCTGTTACGACAACCACCGCCAGTGCCGCAACAGCCGTCCATTTTGCCCGAGCGCGCCGCGTGGAGGGATCATGGAAATGGACCGGAAGGTGAGCGGCGATGCGGTGGATCTCCGTCAAAACAGAATGGTCGGCAATCACCACTGATTCAATCGGCTCAGTCCCATATTCAAAGCGAACGGCTTCCCCCTTATATGCCCCTTGTGTTTGAGTCATGGCGGTATAGGGCCAGCTTCGCGTGAAACCTGTCGTGGGGACAAGTTCCAACGCACTCTTGCCGACTCGGACGATCGCATGCTGACGTGCTGCGCTGCGGCCGTCGAGGTAATCACCAATCCAGGAACGATCCATATAAGAGCTAGCAGACCGTTGAAAGTCCATTTCGGTGCGCCTGAAGACAGAGAGATGTGTGAGTCCGAGACGACATGCAGAGCGCCCGCAGGATGGTCAAAAAGACCGTCCAGCGAGGTGCGCGAGACGATGAATAAATCGTCTCACGTTTGC
>DAISKX010000512.1:0-3525 GCA_036820725.1 Nitrospiraceae bacterium | reverse complement strand
CAACGGTGGGCTTGTCTCGATGGGTCAACGTCAGACCGGCATACGACTCAGTTTCAAGTTGCCCTTTATAGACAATACGAGCATCATCCGTGACGAAGGGACGGACAGCGAATGCTATCGCCGGACTGAAACTGACAGCGCAGCAGACAAGAAATGACAGCACCCGGCGGAGGGATGCACACTTTTGGGGAGGCGCCGGCATGGTTGGACTCCCGAGCATTCGCACTGTGCGGGGGAGGCCGCCATGACGCTCCCGTTGTGATCAAGCACCTAGACGTGCCTTTATACTATAAGGAATAGGATTAGGGCGTAAAAATTACGTTAATTTTCATCATTGCAGAATGACAAGCCGCAACCCAATAAGGAGAGGTTTTCACCTGCGAATCGGGTTCGTACTAGGCAATCTGATTATGGTGTGTGGGTGCTCTGAAATGAAGGAGACGTACGCCACACCGGATTCATTCACTGTAATGGGAAAAACAAAAACCGTGATTTTGGCTTGCGCTGGTCCTCCAAATCAGGAACTAAAGACGGGGGAAGCCCCCATGTTGGAAGAGAGTAAAGTGGGTTCCAAAGGCAGCATTCCTGGAGTCCATCGTGGGTGCTGGGCCAATCTTCTGATCGAAGACGATCGGGTAGCTGGGGTTGAATTCCGACCTGTTCCCGACACAGAAACAAATCCCCAGAGCTGCCAAGACATTTTTGAGCCTTGCGGTCCATGAGGCTATACTGGACTAAGTTTTGCTCACTATGGCTGCAGCGCCTGCAATGCCGGTTCCAGTCTCATGGCCTGTTCAAAGAGGGGTTGGTATTCTCCGCGGTCCCGGCTCAAGACACGGGCCTCAGCCAGTGCCTGGGAGGACTGGGTCGACTGACCGGATGCGTAGCGACAACGAGCGTCGTCCAAGTGTTTCTGAACTTGTAGATAGCGAGGGAGTCTGTCGCTACGCACCTGATCCAAATAGGCTAATGCGCGTGCGCAATCCTGGCGGCGGGTTTTCCCCATCGAGTAGTCTCGGAAGGTCCGGCTCAGGTTGTGCCCGAGTGCCAGACGTACATAATCCGTGATCGGAGAATTCGGATAGTTCGTGAGCAGCCTGGTGAGGCGTTCGAGTCCTTGGAGGAGATGGTCTCCCTGCTGCCAGACGAGAAACTTGCCTGTTTCTCCTCCGGCCCGCGTGTCCTCCATGAGGAGTCGCCCCGCTCCGTCTCCCTGGGTGACTGAGAGGGTTATTGAATTCGACCGCACGGCCTGACTGCTCGCAGTCTTGCCGTGGCGATAGGTCGCAGAGACGGTGTAGGTACCAGGCTGAGGAAACGACCACTTGAGTCCTCCGTAAAAAATCGGGATTACGGTGGTCAGTTCACGATCAGGCTCCAGTTTGCTCACCCCACCTTCTACATCAACCAACGAAAGCGGAAGAAACACGAGTCGAGGCCGGTCCGGTGTTTCGATCACCACACGGATGGCCCCCGCTCGGGGATCGAGGACCTTGAAGGCGTCGACGACAGTCGAGCCGACATTGCGGAGCCGGACGGTCACATAGACCGGTTCTCCTTCGACGAACCTTGTCTTCTCCGCCTCAAGCACGAGTTGCACGCCTGCAGTCGGAGGCGGTTCTTGGGAGAACAGGACCTCTCCCATTCCCAGAAGGCATCCCGCGATGACGGCCGCCACGCCGATGTGACGCCGACTGGCAGGAACTTTAAGTCTGGCCGGTATCCGCATCATGACATGAATGTCGTGAGTCCTACGGGCATTCGTATATCTGCAAGTCTTCCTCGTGCGGCCAGGAATGTTCTGCCACCACCCACGTAAAGGGAGCACCCCCGATGGCTCCCGGGAATTTGCAGGTGGCGGGATGGTTTTTCAGGTGATCCTGGCTATGGTCGGAAAATTGATACACCGGATCGCCCGTCAGATCGTCCGTCTGGGTCATGATTGATGTTCCGTTTCCATCACTATGGTGCAGATTGAAAGCATGTCCGATCTCGTGCGCCGCTGTCCGTAGAAACTTTGCGGGATCAGCAGGCAGGGTGGTGTCCTTGTAGAACAACGCAAATGCCGATCTGGTATGGTGGTCCCACATCACTCCGAGGATAAACCCCGGCACGCAGGCACCCAGGATTTCGTAGGCATGGTTCACGACGACTCCATACAGATGATAGGTATTGCAAAATGAGAAGGGACAGCTCGACGACGGAAAGAGAGACAGCTGACGATGGCCGTTCTCGAGGCTGCTGAGTTCTGCGTCATTGATGCAGGCGTCGGGCGAGGGGAGCGCGGCAATGCCGGTTTCGTCTTCCTCCACCGTGAGCTTGATTCCCACCTCATTGTAAATAGACGCCAGCGTCACGGATTGCCCATTGACCAACTGGGCAGGAGGGAAAGCCGTTCCCGCCATGCGGTCGAACTCCAGTGCGACGCAACCCGTCGATGACCAGGCAATGAGCAGAATGAGACCGGTGAGGCTTGTGCTTCCGAGCTGGGGTATCATGATGCCCTCCTGGCCGATGCAAAGATGACGTCTGGTTTTAGGCGTCAAATCCATGAGGGAAGAGAAGCGAATAGGGGTGTCAGGCTACAAAGACATGCCTCCGCTGTCAAGATCTTCCGATGGCGCAAGTAACATTATTCTCGACCTGTTCCATCGTGACACATTTGCGCATCCTTTCCTTTTCGGGATTCTTCGTCTCTTCTGTTTTCGGCCGATGAAAGGATCGAGACGGTGATGACATTCATGAATGACTGTGTGCGCGGCATGCAACTGCACGGTGGAGGCTGTCTATGACGTGGTCAGGTCAGGTTATGGATAGAACGTCGAATCAGTCTCTGCTGCTGACTGTGACGTGGTCCACAGCTGGTGCCGTCCCTCCGACCCCGCTGCATCCCGTCAGACTTCGCCTGTCTGCCTGGTTGCCGTTGCTCTTTCTTTGCACCATCATCGGGGTTACCGCAGCGACCGCAGCAGATCCAACGCCCCAACGATTCCGACCGTTGGGCCATGAAGGCGCCCTCCTCATCCTGACCCCCGAAGGGCAACCTCAGTCGTCCTTTCCGTTGAAACATACGGATGTCGCCCTCGATGTGAGCGGGTTTCTGCTTCACGCCCGCGTGACACAGCAGTTTGAGAATCCTTACAAGGATACCATCGAGGCGGTATATACCTTTCCCCTGCCTCAGCGGGCCGCGGTACATGACATGACGCTGACCGTCGGTGACCGTGTGGTCAAGGGCAAGATCGCTCCACGCGAAGAGGCCCATGCATTGTATGAGGCAGCCCGGCGGCACGGTCAGGTCGCAGGCGTGCTCGATCAGGAACGCCCGAACGTCTTTACCCAGGCCATTGCCAACATTCTTCCCGGCGAGCGGGTGACGGTCATATTGCAGTATGTGGAGATACTCACCTACGAGGAAGGCTCGTACGAAGTCGTATTCCCATCTGTGGTTGGTCCGCGGTACATTCCCGGCGTACCGGCGGGGAAAACCGGCGGTGGTTGGGCGCCGGATACCAATCAGGTACC
>DAISKX010000511.1:0-3529 GCA_036820725.1 Nitrospiraceae bacterium | reverse complement strand
TATCATTGAAAGCTCCACAAGATTGTGGTGCGCCAGATGAATATTATCTTGCGAGGGCAGCAATCGAATAAGTGACCAGAATCCGTAAAAAGGGATTGCGTTAAGGTTGCTAATTAATGAACTGGCTAACTGCAAATATGCTTTTCTTGCTTCTTCGGCGGGGTCATCCCCAATATGAGGCGTGAGAGATATATACGTGTCGTCCTTTTCATATTGCACCAGGGCCTTTGCAATGCTGGCCCTGGTTTCTCGGATCGTGAGGAGTGGTTTCCCAATAAGGTTCGCTGCCACCCAGCCGAATGCCCCAAGCAGTAAAGAATCGCGCCATCTCTCATAACGTTCACCGAAGCAATTCCGCCACCGGCACCTTCAGCGCCTTCGCCAGTCGCCGCACTACATCGAGCGTCGGGTTGCGGAACGCACCACTTTCCAGCATGGCGAGGTACGGCTGCGTCACCTTGACCCGTTTGGCCAGGGCGGTCTGACTTAGTCCATGCTGTTCGCGTAGCGCCTTCAGTCTCATCCCGAGTGCCCTCGTTGTCATTATAAATCCTATTTATTGATAAAGTAAAGCTTCATGCCATACAGTCTTCAACTGCCCGCCCTGGCCGGATGGATTCGATGTAGCCGAGCCGGTCGGCCGAATGTTATATGTATGAAGACTATTAGGAAGCAAGCAGGCAGCATCAGCGCGTTTCTTTCCGTGACCCGGCGCCCATGGTGAGGCTCTCGTGCATAGGAGATGACGTTGCCGCTCACCTGGACCACTGACAAACCCCCTAAGCCAGGATGGATACGACACTGGACCATTCTGCTAATGCTGACCCTGTTCGGCTGCGGCATCTCCAATTCGCAAGTCTATCCGGGTACCGCCCTAACCCCTGATCTGAAAGAACAGGGCGTGGAGATTCTCGGGCAAGTTGAAGCGTGTCAGGGAGGTTTTTGTCACGGGCAATGGCCAATGAGTCTTTCGGTAGCGCCCCCTGCTTCCACATACCAAGCAGCACTCCGGAAACAAGCTTCGAAGCAATACAGCGTGCCGGAGAGTGATATTGTCCTTGGGGAAGTGAATGTCGGTTACTATACAGAACTGAATGGCACAATCAGGGGATGGAAGGCGAATGCTCCGGTAGGAAAGACGCAAAAAAGAGCCAGAAGTGAGACCGCATCGTCGGCTGCCGCCACTTCGCCTATGGGTTCCCACGCTACCTGGACTACAGCCAAACCGGCCAAGCCAGGATGGTATTGGATGAAGGTCGAGGGGCAGAGAAGCCGGATCGTCGAGGTCGCGGACGATCCACCTCATGGACTGTATCTCTTGCAAACTGGCACCCCGCTCGCCGACATTCCGGAACACGATCGCGCATGGGCCGGACCGCTGGATGAGCCGCGATGACGAAACCATGGCGATTACCGCTCTCATATTTGTTAATCCTGCTCGCGTGGGGCTTGGGCCTAAACGTGCAAAGCCTGAACGCCAACGCGGTGGAAAGCCCCGCCCCAAGAAGTAAACAGCTTGCCCAAAATCTCGACCCCATAACTAAAAAAGAGCACCGGATTACCAAAAGCAGCCCACCCAAAAGCAAGCAACATAATCCCGCCACCACAACAGACAAGACTAGCTCCCAAGAGCCTATTGCTATCGAAGTAGTTGAGTCCGATTACCTCAATAAAACCGCCCAGCAAGATGATACCTACAAAAAAGAGAATCTTGAGCTGCAACGGAAGATTACTGACTACACGAAAGACAATCTCACAACGCAGCAAAAGCTCACGGATTACACTTTTACGCTCGCCCTGTTTGCTGCCATCCAAGCTTGTGTCCTCATTGCGCAGGTTTATTACAACCGACAGCAGACGATCCACCAACAGGTGATTGAGAGGGCCTATGTCACAATGTCTCACCTGCCCCCAGGGCTCCATTTTGAGGAGGAAGGAGGATGGTACTGGGTTCATTTGCGTATACAGAACTGTGGGAAAACGCCGGCCAGAATCACAGCGCGATGTATTAACGCTCAACACGTCTTGCCATCTGAAACTCTCCCTGCAATCCCAGACTATTCGCAAGGAATCATAGATACCGTTGGAGCTTTTTTGATGCCCAATGGCCATGTAGCCAACCCCCTGAGAGCCCGATTCCCCGCTGAGGATATAGAGTCGATGGTTCGCGCTGGACAGTGCAGATGGTTGATATTTGGGTACGTTGATTACATTGATCAATTCGGGAAACGCCATCGTGCTGGCTATGGTAGGGAATATAGCGTGCTCTTGGATAACCCCCACAACCATCCGGCTGAGGATTTCCCGAAACGAAGCAACCTCGTGTTTGTGCCAGAGCCCAACTACAACTATGACCGCCAACGCAGACACGGCAAAGGCCACGATTGGACGGTATAGCCACGTCATCGCACCTTCGTCCTCAAGTAGACTCGATCCGGCAGTTGATCCACCACCCCGTTCCCGATTTCTTTCCCGTCCAAAAAGATCTGAATAATCGCCGGACCACGCCCGCCGCTCATCGGCGACAAGGGACTGATCCCGTTGCTCGTTCCTGAGACAGACCGGCACCGTCCATTCGGTCGAGCGGAATGACCGCTTCCGGCCCACGTTCGCCGATCATGGCGAGGGTCGGCGACTTCACAATGCCGCCCTCCGCCAAGGATGGGATATTCCCCGCCGTTTAGAGTCAAACTGCTCGGGCCAATAAACTCCTCACAAGTCCACTTCGCTAGGTATAGACCCGCAAGCCAAAACACTAGAACAGTGGTAAGCTTGGCCAGATCGAGTGTGGCAATCCAAGCGGGGGAGGTTGCTATGGCGCGTATCTTGGTGATCGACGATGAGGAAAGCATTCGGGAGTTACTCTGCACGGTGTTGAGTCGGAAAGGACATGACGTGCTCCTCGCTGACGGGGGGCGGAGAGGCGTGGATCTCTTTCGAAAGAAACATCCCGAGCTCACCATCCTTGACCTTCATATGCCTGACCTGAACGGGATCGACGTGCTGAAGAGCATCCGCGCCCAAGACGAACAAGCCCATGTCATCATCCTCACTGGGTATGCGACAGAAGAGGTGGTGGCCATGGCTCGGACCCTCGGCGTTACGGACGTCTTGAACAAAGAATTCTCGTTGCATGAATTGGGTGCGGCCATTAAGCGGGCGATTGGCGAGACGGCAAACGCACCGACCGAGAAAGGTGACCCTCCATAGAAAAAGGCGAACGCGGTCGCTTCATCGATCGTCAAGATCTGCATTCCGTTATGTTTCTCTCGGTTCCAGTCCAATAGTTGCTCAATAGCCAGCAAATGGCTCTACTGGCCGCGTGACGGCCATGCTACGTTGTGTGTCCATGATTAAGGTCATCACCACTGTCCACAAGTCCAGCGATCCGACGAGCACCACATGGAGAATTCACACGTGCGTCGTCGATTTTGGAGAACAAGAAGGCCCGTTGATGTTCTCTTCCGCCACGATCTATCCGTCTTCCGAAGCGGCCCATGCTGCCAGTCGTGCGCAGGCCCTAGAGAAG
>DAISKX010000510.1:0-3537 GCA_036820725.1 Nitrospiraceae bacterium | reverse complement strand
GTCGCGACATTGCCAGCGCACGGTCTGCATTGCCGATCAGGATCGGAATGATGGGGCTGACGGTGGCAGTTGTGTGAAACCCAATCCGCTGGAGGCCTGCGAAGAGGTGGTCGCGGTTACCCCAGAGCCTCGCTCGACGGTCCGGCTCATCCTCTATGACACGTAATGCGGCCGCAGCCGCCGCCGCGACAGCCGGAGGAGGCGCCGTCGTATAGATGAATGGTCTGCTGGTGTTGATCAGATATTGAATAAACGACGCGTCGCCGACTATGTATCCTCCTGCGCATCCGATCGCTTTGCTCAACGTGCCCATATGGAAGGGGAAGCGTGATTCCACTCCGCAATGTTCGAGCGAACCTCGACCGGTCGGTCCCATGATACCGGTTCCGTGAGCATCGTCGACGAAGACTTGAGCACCATAGCGCTCGGCGAGTGTCGCAATGTCAGGTAAAGGGGCCACGTCACCATCCATGCTGAAAAGCGCGTCCGTCACAATCAGCACGTGCTGCTTGGCCGGTCTCCGCTTCAAGACCGTTTCCAGATGGTTGGCATCCGCATGACGGAATACACGCAATCGGGCACGACTTAACCGGCATCCATCGATGAGACTCGCATGACAGAGCCGGTCAGCGAGGATCAGGCCGTCTGCTCTAATAAGCGTAGGAATGACACTGAGATTAGCCAAGTATCCTGCCACATACGTGAGAGCGGACTCGGTTCCTTTGAATCGTGCCAGCTCGGCTTCGAGAGTCATATGGGGGCGCAGTGTCCCGCTGACGAGTCTCGATGCGCCTGCGCCCATGCCAAATTCCCGAATGGCACTGAGCGCAGCATCCATGACACTGGGGTGTGTGGCTAACCCCAAATAATTATTGGAGGCTAATAAGATCACGCGACGTCCATCCATCTCGATGGTCGGACCGGTCGGGGAAGTCGCCACGGTCAGTCGTCTCAGGAGATGTTGTCGGTCGAAGTCCTGGAGCTCTTTTTCAAACATGATAAAGAATTATCTTCGATTCGGTGTCTCTTCGATTCGCGGTCTCTAAGATTCGGTGTCTCTAATTTGACAAGACTCGCTCGCCCCTAGTATAAGGCGCGTTGCCGTGAGAGGCGACTGTCTGTTTGACTGCGGCTGACATGGTGTAGGTTGGAAATGGGGTATCGAATCAGGATTCCCTCGAAACATGACGCACTCGATGAAGCGGAACTGCTGAGCGGGGCCGAGCGATTCGGGTTTTTCCTTCGGGAGCAGCGGCGCGCTCTATTGGTCGGTTTTGGGGTGCTAGTGGTCGCCGCGGCAGTCGTCGGGGGTGTCTTGTGGTACGACTACCAAACGTCGCAAAAGGCGACGGAACTCCTCCAAGAAGCCACCAAACATTACGCCAATCGTCCGGCGGACGACCCCAAGAAAGCTGATGAACAATTAAAGCAGGCCATCGCAAAGTATCGCGAGATTGTTGAGCAGTATCCGCGGACACCGAGTAGTCCTCTCGCGTTGTTCCATCTGGGAAATGCTCAGGTATTGACGAACGAAACCGATGCGGGCATCGAAAGCTATAAGCGGTTTATGCTGCTCTATGGGTCACACCCGGCACTCATGGGATTAGTCCAACAGCGGCTGGGATATGCGTACCTTGCGAAAAACGATCGAGACCAGGCGGTGAAGGCGTTCTCCTCTGTTCTAGATATTCCTGGTGCACTCAATAAAGACAACGTATTGTTCGAACTTGCCAAACTCGAAGAATCCCAATCCCGTCCTGAGGGGGCACTGGCTCACTATCAGGACTTGATGAAGAATCATCCGAATTCTCCGTTCGCCAGTGAAGCCGCTGTGCGCGTGAAAGTATTGGAAACCAAGAACGCAGTTCCTGACAGTGCTGTTCCGGCTCCGTCTTCCCCGCCGGATACTCCAAAGGCAGAAAAGCCGGCAAGTTCAGCCAAACCGAGTTCAAAAAAGAAATAAATCTGTTCAGTCGGTTGACACGGGATGGAGTCGCCCCTACCGGGCGATGACCAGCAGATCCCCAGGCTTGATCACCGGGCTAGAGAGATTGTTCCTGGCCTTGAGAGCCTTCACCGAAATATGAAACCGCTTGGCGATTTTCTCCAACGAATCCCCGACTCGAACCCGGTAGCCGCTGCTCGAGTCAGGTACGGTTTTCACACGCTGGACTTTTGTTTGGATCGGCGGAAACTTATGCGTCGGAATGCGATCGAGGAACTGTTCTACTTTGGCCTTGGTTCCGACCGGAACCTTGAGAAAGTATTCTGAGTCATCCGGGGGCGTCGCATCCCGTTTCAATTCCGGATTTAACAAGCGTAATTCCTGATAGGAAACGCCGGTCACATTTGAAATGGCCTTAAAGTGAACGGGACGCCGCACGATGACTTCTTCAAACTGATGGGGGATCACCTCGCCTTGCGGGAATCCGTAGCGATCTGGATTTTTGGCGATAATGGTAGCGGCCATGAATCGTGGGACATATTCTTTGGTTTCGCGACGGATTAAGCGCGTTTTCGCAATATCGGTGAAGCTTTCCGCTTGCGCCTTCTGAAGCGCTCGCATCACCTTGCCTTCGCCGGCGTTGTATGCTGCCATGGCTAATGGCCAAGTCCCGAACAGATCATACAGATCGCGAAGATAACGGGCGGCTGCCACGGTAGATTTTATCGGATCTCTCCGTTCATCGACATAACTGTCAACTCGCAGGCCGTAGACCTTGGCGGTGCCCTTCATGAACTGCCATGGACCAGTTGCGCGAGCCCGAGAATAGGCGTACGGATTGAAGCCGCTTTCGACGAGGGAAAGAAAGATGAGATCGCTCGGAAGATTAAATTCAGAGAAAATGCTATCCACGAGAGGCCGGTACCGGCTCAATCGAACCAGCCATTGTTCGAAACGGTTGCGAATGGACGTATTGAAATAGTGGATGTGTCCTTGCACGGACGGATCAAGGACGACCGGCACGTTGTATGTGATGCCGTGGTCATCCCCGACAATCTGATTACCCGGGGACTGGGTAATTTCAGCGGGTGGGGTCAGGATGTCTGAGAACCGGGCGGCTGCTCCGCTTAACGGCTTCAACTGGAGCAGTTCTTCGGCCGGCGGCACCTCCGTGGAGGGTTCGCTGGATACTGGAAAGGCGGCTTCTTCGATAGGCTCACTCACATTCTCGCTCGAGGAAGCAGGTTCTGTCTCTTCTTCCGCTGCCAGCGACTCAGGTTCGGCGAGGAAATCAGGAGCAGCGTCCTGTTGAACATGGATATCCGAATCCTTGGTTGTTTCGGCTGAACCCGTCTTGAGGAGGCAGGGACTCAGGAAAAAGAAAACGGATAAGAGAAAAATATGGAACTGATCACCGTGGCGGCGGATGATATTCATTCGTTTAGATAGGTGACTCATGAGTGAAGGTTAGACTAGACGTCAGCGGATTCCTTGTCAAGGATTTGAACAAAGCAGTCCCCGTTCCCTTGTGAATCGACTGAAGAAGGCACGCAAAATTCATTCGCGTTCTCATCCTGGCGATGAGACTCGGT
>DAISKX010000509.1:0-3540 GCA_036820725.1 Nitrospiraceae bacterium | reverse complement strand
GCGACCCGACCGGCGCCAGCAGGCGCCTGCCCAGGACGGTTCGCGTGAGCGCCAGTAGCCCGAGAATCACACCGAGCACCAGGACGAGAGAGGACACCATGCGAACCGCGCTGTCCCACAATTCCATTGCTTCTCGTGCTCTCCCGCGGTCTGACGATTAAGGTTGCAGGCGACTCTGCAAGATGGTTGACTAGCCGAGTTGTTGCAGTCGCTGATTGGCGCTGACCACGTCCGTCAGTCGGATGCCGAATTTTTCATTCACGACGACGACTTCCCCGCGTGCAACCAGTTTGCTGTTGACCAGGACTTCCATCGGTTCACCTGCAAGCTTGTCCAGTTCGATCACCGAGCCCTGGCCGAGTTGTAACAGCTCTCTGATCATCATCCGGGTCGAGCCAATCTGCACCGTCACTTGCAGCGGGATATCGAGCAGGAACTCGATGTTTTTCGAGGCGACATGCGGACTGGTGTCTTCCACCGGCGGAAAGGAAGCCGGTTGCGCGGCCGATTCGGTGTTTCCGGCGGCCGTATCTCCTGGCGGACTGACCTCGGTGTTAGCCATGGACGATTCTCCTTCTTGAGGCAATACAGTTCACGACAGAACCTTGGTGAGCCGACAGGCATGGTTGCCCTTGAATACGCCCGGCAAGCCAAGGAACTTGGGATGACCTTCAACGAAACACCACATCGGGTCCCCCGGATGCTCATCCAGCAACACGACGTCTCCCGGTGCAAAATTCAATACATCCTCGACGCAGACGGTGGCTGTGCCCAACCGGACGCTGACCGAGACAAGGCAGTCTTGGAGGGAATCGCGAAAGCGGCTGCCCCAGCTCGTATCCTGCTCAATATGGTCGGCAAAGAGACCGGAATAGAGTTTTTCCTTGATGGGTTCGAGCATGGCGTAGGGGTATGCAATGAATAAATCGCGGGACGCTTCTCCGATCTGGACCTGCAGTGTCACGACCACCACGATTTCCGTCATGGTGACCACCATGGCGAACTGAGGATTGCTCTCCGACCTGGTGTGCGCAATCTTGACCGGAAGAACCGCCTGCCAGGCCTTTTCCAGGTCGATCATCGCATGTTGGACGAATTTCTTGATGAGCCGCAGTTGAATCGGCGTAAATTCCCGGCCCTCCGGCTTGACATGCGTCTGAACTTTGCCGCCGAAGAAATAATCGACAATCAGATAGACGAGCGACGCATCCATCACGAAGAGCCCGTTTCCGCGCAGCGGTTCCATCAGGAACACGTTCAAGGAAGAAGGGAGCGGGATCTTCTTAATGAAGTCACCGAACTTCATGATCTGGGTGCCGACCACGCTGAATTCCGTCTTTTCGCGCAATGCGCCGGCCCACGCGAGTGATTGCCGGCGGGAGAAGCGGTCGTTGACCATCTCCATGGTGGGCATTCGCCCGCGTATAATGCGCTCTTGGTTGAGGAGGTCGTACCCTTTGATTCCTCCCGGAGCCTCATCCTTTGGAGCCGTGTCGACCTCGCCGGACACGACGCCGCCCATCAGCGCATCGATCTCTTCCTGTGACAATATCTTATCCATGAACAGGTCTTTCGCCGTTCGGTTTACTGGATCACGAAGTCGGTGAAGTAGGCCGAACGTGCGCCGGGCTTCGACAGACTCCCGTTGATGCGCTGAGTGATTTCGTCGCGAAGTTGGGCCTTGCCCTGGGGGGTGCGGATCGTGGCGGAATCTTTGCTGGTGAGCAGGACCAGAATGCTGTCACGGATTTGCGGCGTTCTCGCTTTGATCTCCTCGGCCGCATCCTCCCGGTCCAGTTCTATTTTGATGGTGAGCTTGAGGTAGCGAATTTCCGGCGAGTCGGCCAGGTTGACGATGAATGACTCCAGGTCGACGATGGTTCCAGGGCCGGCGCTGTGACCCGCCTTCTTGCTCTCGGGCTCTGCGTGCCCCGCAGTCTTGGCGGCAGTCGTCTCAGGCTTGCTCTCCTCCGTGGCGTTACGGCCGGAGGTCATTTTAAGGAGAAGAAAGGCTCCTCCGACCCCGACGATCATGGTTGCGGCCACAATGATGATGACTAACTTCAGAGGAATTCCGGCTGCCACCGGAACCGCAACTTTTTCCTGCGCCGCTTCTGCCATTGCAAACCTCCCTCGAGACAGTCGTTACCGGGTTCCAAGCCCTGTGCAATGCATGTGCCACTTCCCAGGCGGTTCGGACCGCAATCTTCCGCCCATATGTTTGAAACGGCGCGGCCTTTTCGACGAATACGTTTCTCCGTTCGAGAGACATTCGCGTGCCGTCAGTTCCGTGACACGTAGCAGAGGCACTCCGACAGTGCCTTGACGAACCGCCGAATCCGGATGAATCATAGGCAAAAAAAACCGGGTGGCAGGTACCGACGGTACGTGCCACCCGGTGATCAGGAACGATCGACCCTAGCGTTTCAGATTGACCAACTCCTGAAGCATTTCATCGCTCGTGGTGATGGCTCGTGAATTGGCCTGGAACGCCCGCTGGGTAATGATCATGTCCACGAACTCTTTCCCAAGATCCACGTTGGACTGCTCGACCGCTCCGGACACCACTTTGCCCAGTCCATTGGTGGTCGGCGCACCGGACAAGGGCGCACCGGACTCGATCGACTCGATGAACATGTTTTCGCCTCCCTTTACCAATCCGTCGGGATTGATGAACCGGTTCAGGACGACTTGGGCCAGCGCTCGTGTCTGGCCATTCGAGAACTGAGCGACGACCCGTCCCTGCGAATCCACCGAGATCCGGTCCAGAGTGCCCGAGGCGAATCCGTTCTGAGTTTGGTCGATCACGCCTGACGGAGATCCGAACTGGGACATGTTTGAAAAGTCCACCGTCACCGACTGTGGGGTGGTGGCTCCACCAGGAATGACCAGGGACATAGCCTGCGACCCACCCGACGTCAGTACGCCACTCGAATTGAAGACCAGGTTGGTTCGCGCCACGGCGGCAGCGCTGCCGACCTGGCTGTACAGATTCCACGTGTTGGCCGTTGAGCTCTTTACGAAGTAGAGACGTAATTGTTGAGCATTGCCGAGCGAATCATAGACGCTCATGCCGGTCGAAAAATTATAGGTGGTAGGATCGGTGACGCTGAACGCCCCGGTGGGAACGGTCGCATTGGCATCGAGATTCGCGCGAATAGCCGCCGTGCTCGTGACTTGCGGGGCGACGGCATTTGAGGTCAACGTGATGTTGCTGATCGTATTGGTGATGTTCCCGCTGGTGTCTGCCTGATAGCCCTGCAGCAAAAACCCTCCCCCGTTGATCACCTGGCCGAGGTTGTTGACCTTGAACTGCCCATCGCGGGAGTAGAATCCGGATCCGGCGCTATCGCGAAGAAGATAGAATCCATTACCGTCGATTGCCAGGTCGAACGTATTGCCGGTGGTCGTCATGGATCCCTGCGCGAAATTCGCCTGCACGTCGTTCAAGAACACCCCCAGGCCGATCTGATTCGAACCGGAGCCGCCTGCAAGCGAGGCAGACACCAACTCCGCAAAACTCGCCCGGCTCGACTTAAA
>DAISKX010000508.1:0-3542 GCA_036820725.1 Nitrospiraceae bacterium | reverse complement strand
GGACGGTCAGGGACCGCGATCGCGACGGAATTAGGCAACATGTCCGTGACGCGCGAGATCACGGCATTACGCTTGATGGGCATTCCTCTCAGCCGGTTCGTCATCATGCCCCGCATGGTGGGCATGATTGTGTCGATGATTTGTCTCACGTTCTATTTTGATATGGTGGCGATTGTGGGCGGATATATGGTGGCGAAGGTTCAACTTACTGTTCCATTTTACGCGTTCGTGGAAGGGGTGGTCGCTGCGCTTGGATTGTCCGACATCGTGCTGACGGTCCTGAAGGCGACTGTCTTTGGAGCGGCGGTAGCCTCCGTCTGTTGTCATCATGGGTTGTCCGTACAATCGTCGTTCACGGAGGTTCCTCAACAGACCATGCGAGCGATGATTAATTCCGTCATTCTGTGCCTCCTCCTCGACGTCTGTATCACGATCCCGGTGTATCTATGACGCCTCACGCCATTGTGTTGGACGAGATCGTTTGTGGAATGGATGCGAGCTGGTCAGGTCTTGACGTCAGCCTGCGCGTGGCCATTGGAGAATGCCTCGCCATCATCGGACCGAGTCGTTCGGGGAAAAGCGTCTTGATCGAATTGTGCGCCGGCCTTGTTTCGCCGCTGTCGGGACGGGCAAAAGTGCTGGGGTCTGAATGGGCAAGCCTGTCGGCCACGGATCATCTGGAGTTGCGGCTCCGGATCGGAACCGTGCTTCAGCAACCGGGCTTGCTCAGCAATATGACGGTTTACAATAACGTCTCGCTTCCCTTTCGATATCATCGCGCAATGGTGAGCGAGAAGGAGCGTCATGAGCGAGTGATGGATCATTTGGAAGCCCTTCATCTGACTCATGTCCGGGATCAGTTTCCTGCCCAATTGACGGCCGGTGAATCCCGTTGTGCGGCGGTCGCACGCGCGATGATGCTCGATCCTGAGCTGCTCTTGTTGGACGATGCCGTGTCCGGTTTAGATGCCCATATGGTAGGACATGTCTGGTCCTATCTATGCCATTGTCGGACAAAATACCCCCTGACTATTCTCGCGACGCTTCGTGGGCCCTCTCCGCTCTTCGAGCAGGCTGATCGCATCGCCATATTGCGCGAGGGCCGCCTCGAAGCCATTGGGGACCGCGAATCCGTCCTTGCCGGTACGTCGCCTGAGATGAAAGCATACTTAGCAGGATGTTGAAACAGGCATTATCTCACCCGCCCAACCCGGGTGCGCCCATGCGCACCTGTCACCAAGCGTTGTTCTCGCGGCGCTCAACGATGCGTGAAACGTGAGGGTGAAGCGACTGTGAACCGCGTTGCGGCTGCGCCCGGGACGAGACGCTGCCTGGTGCGCTGGGGCCCGGGCAGGTGAGAACGGTAGCCATTTTGAACATACTGCGGATTTCTCGTGATCCAAAACGGTCGAGCCAATGGTCTCCAGGGGCCTGCGAAATAGTTTTTCAACGGCTACTGGTCCGATCCATATGAGAGGTGCGCGATGAAGATGCATTATTCGCATCAGCTGTCCGGAAACCGGATTGCCCAGATTGTCGGTACGTTCATTTTTATTCCAATCCTGGTCCTGATTGTTGCAGGAATATTCATGGCCAAAGCGGAACACATGTTTGAACGCAAGTATCGCTTGAAAACGAGCCTCAGCAAAGCCTACGGGTTGGAGCCGGGAGCCCCGGTCGTCGTCTCTGGGATTCGGATCGGTCGAGTCGAACAGATCGATTTGAACGAGCGGGGAACCGTCGATGTGGTCATGCAACTCATCATGCGGTATCAAAATATGGTGAGAGAGAACTCGGAACTGTCGATCACCAAGAGCGGGATCGTCGTCGGCCAAACCCAGATCGAGGTGGCATCAGGCACGGAAAACAGTCCGGTTCTGGCGGATGGCGCGTTTATTCATGCCGTCGAACCCAAAGACATCGCCGACCTTCTGAGCGAGATCCAGCCGGTCCTGGCCGCGGTCAAACAGACGTTGCTTCGGTTTGAAGGTATCACGCAGGACCTGCAGGGGTCTGTGAAAGCGGGTGGTCACGCGCTGGAACAAGTTTCCGTCGCGACGCAAGAATTTCCCGCGCTCGTCGCGTCGATGCAACGAACCGCCGCGTCCGTCGAGGAGACCACAGCGTCGTTGCCGGACATGACAGCCTCTGTCAAGCGGACCCTCGGGATCATTGATCGCATGACCGCAGACGTGCAACAGACGACTCGCCAGCTACCGGCCGTCATCGATTCGACACAGACCGTTCTCGAGAGTGTCAAGGCGCTCTCCGGGTCCGTCAACGACATCACTGAAGAACTGCGTCCCGTTGTCCAGATGTCGCAGGCCACTTTGACGGACATATCCCTGCTCGTTCGCGGTGCAAAGAATACGTTTCCATTCAGCCGCTTTGTGGAGAATGCCGGACCCGCCCCGATGACTCGAAAAGATCCCGCATTCAAAAGCCTCCGAGGCGATCTTATCACCCGGTGAAGGTGCCACCGTTCATACGTGTTCTTCTTCCGGCGGTGTGGCTGGTTGGGGTTCTGGGGACGGGATGTGCCGGTCCATCTGCACCGATCCCTTCGCCCGTGAAGGGACCCTTGGCATCCCAAGTCGCCTCGGTGCGTGCTCAAGGTCATCGGTGGGCCGATCAGGGCGATCATGTCCGGGCGACCCGGTCGTTTGACAATGCCAAACAGTTGGCTGAAAGCATCGATGATCTGCGGGGTCTGGTCGATGCATTGAACGATCTGGGTTCCATGGCAACCGAAGACGGTTTCATGCTGCAATCCGTGACTCTCCACCGTCAAGCCGTTGCATTGGCCGAACAACTCGGGCAGGAGGATGTGCTGCTCCATAGCATTACCGCGTTGGCTGGGTGCGAGCAGCAAGTCGGTCATCCGGTGGACGCGCAGCGACTGTATGAGCGAGCGATCACGATGGCCCGTACTCAGGGAGATCGATCCGCCGAAGCGGTCATCCGCAATAATATGGGCTTATTGCAGCAGGCGAACGGCGATGTACAAGGTGCGCAGCAGTCGTTTCAGGAAGCATTGGTGGTGAACCGGACATTGGGAAATGTTCAATCGGAAGCCAGTAATCATGCCAACCTGGCGCTTCTTGCAGAAGCCCGTCAGGATTTCGACCTGGCGGAGAGAGAGTTTGGGCAGGCGTTGGAGCTGGATAAAATGGCAGAGAATCGAGCGGGAATTGCCGGAGATCTTTCAAATCTGAGCCGTATTGCCGTGCAGCAAGGTTTCAAGGACCGGGGCTTGCGCTATGCCGATCGGGCCTATCGTAGTTATAAGGCGCAAGGCGACATCCCTCGTGCATCCAAAGAACTCTTCAGAGCCTTGGAGTTATCCAGGGAATTGGGCGAGTTGGAGGAAATGCGATGGTATGAGGAACAGTTGAAAAGCCTCAAGGATCAGTCGAGCGGGAGGTGATGTGCGATCAGGATCGCGAGGGGCTGCAAACGGAAGGTCCGCGGGTGACTGCCATCTCTACTTGATTGCGACGGCCTTCACTACCTTGAACGTGGTTTGACCCTGCAGCACCTTG
>DAISKX010000507.1:0-3548 GCA_036820725.1 Nitrospiraceae bacterium | reverse complement strand
CACTATCGGTAGCAAGTGCCGCGAGGCGTCCGGGATACACCGTCACGCCAATCGGGAAGCGGAACTCTCCCTGTGCCTCGTCAAATTCCACGTTCATGGATTTGACCTCGCCAATTGTAATTCCCCGGAATTCCACAGGCGCTCCAATTGAAAGACCGCGAATTGAGTCTGTGAAGTACAGGACGGCGGGTACGGCGATCGAGTCCGGCAGCTTCATAGCCTGAGCGCGACTCTTGGCCAACGCGAATATCCTGTTTTCTTCGGCCGGCGATGCGGATAATAACTCCGGCAGCGTTTCGAACGCGATGCCTCCGATGAGAATCGATGTCAACGATTGGGTGTCCACTTTGATCCCCGTCGCATCCACGGCGACATCAATCCCGCTCGCGTTCCAGAAGCGGGTGCTCGTCGTGACATATTGATCGTAGGGGGCGTTGACGAAGACCTTCAATGTGACGGCTCTTCCATCCTTGTTGAGTTCATGAGCCACGACACTTCCCACCTCTACCTGCCGGTAGTAGACCGGCGAGCCGATCCCCAGCGAACCAAGCTCATCGCTCTGCAGCACAAACTGACGGCCTGGGACGTCACCGGCGATGATCGGGGGCGTATCGAGGCCGATGAACTCGTACCGGGGAGTGCCGGATTTGCCGATGTCCAGACCGATGTAGGAACCGGAGAGCAAGGTCCCCAGCCCGGAGATCTGGCCACCGGCAATCCTTGGCCGCACGATCCAAAAGCGGGTGTCCTCAACCAAGAAGGACTCAGCCTCTTTGACGAGCTCTGCGGTCACCACGATGTCCTGATGATCGTCGCTGAGCTTCACCATCTTCACTTCACCCACATCGACGTTCTTATATTTCATTTTCGTCTTGCCCGCCTCGAGACCTTCTGCCGTCGTGAACGTGATCGTGATTGTGGGCCCCCGTTCCAGCACGGCCTTCACCGCAAGCCAGCCACCGATCACCACGGCCACGATAGGGATAAGCCAGACCGGAGACAGAGACCAGCGTCGCTGGGGTGCGGCGATGGCTTCGGGAATGTCGGAGAGGTCGGGATCAACGGGGGTGCGAGGCATTGGCTCTCCTCATCGGGTCCCAAATGAGACGGGGGTCGAATGCCTCCGCCGCAAACATCGTCAGGACCACCACAGCACCAAAGGCGATTGCCCCGGGGCCGGCCTTGATTGTCGCCAACGATTTGAACTGGACAAGCGCTGTGAGGATTGCGGCCACGTAAATATCTACCATAGACCATCGTCCGACCAATACCACTATTCGGCAAAGTCGGGTACGTTCCAGCGGTTTCCAGCTTGAGCGACGCTGCACGGAGACCAGCAACACTGTGAGTGCGGCTAACTTGGAACCGGGCACCAAGATGCTGGCGATGAAGATGATTGCCGCGAGAGGCCAGGAGCCTGAGGTCCACAAATACACCACACCGCTCATGATAGTGTCTGACTGCGAGCCAAAGAGCGAGCCGGTTTCCATGACCGGCAGGACATTCGCCGGTACATACAGAATGCAGGCTGCGATGAGCAATGTCCATGTGCGGGTAATGCTGTCCGGCTTGCGCAGGTGCAGCCTCGTGCCACACCGCACGCACGTCAGATCGTGTCCCGCCGGCACCGGCTTGTTCAGCAGATGGCATGTATGGCAAGCAAACAACCCCATGTCCGCGGCTGTCAAAGCGGTCATCGTGCCGTCTCCGGACCAGTGGCCATGGCGCTGGAATGCCGCGGCTGTCGCCCTGTGGCCTCGACGTGTGCCCAGAGTTCATCAGCGTCGAATGATGCAGCGGCGGCTGCGACCAGGAGCATCAGCGCACCGAAGGACCACAGTGCGATCCCCGGCAGGGCGTGAGCCAGGTGCCCGAGCTTCGCCAGCGATACCAGTGTACCCAGCATGAACACCTCGACCATCCCCCAGGGCCTCACTACCTGGACCAGGCGGAACATGGCGGGCAATCCCGGAGGCACCCATCCAAGCTTGAGCGGCAATAGCATATAGAGCATCGCGCCGACATCCAGTGCCGGCATCAGGATTGTCGTGGCGAAGACCAATGCTGCGACGCTCCGCATCTCGTCGTTATAGAGCGTGCGCACTGAACCGAACAGGGTCGTGGAAGTATGGTTACCCTGGAAATTGAGTGCGACGATCGGAAACAGGTTGGCCACAATCATGAGGATGGCGGCCGCGAGCGTAAATGCGAGCGTCCGGTCGAGGCTGTTACGGGTACGCCGATATAGCAGCACTGCACCGCCGGCAACAGGCCTTGGCTCCGGACGGAATGGGCGCTTCCCATTGGAGCAGATCGCATTCATGGCAGGCGAGAAGCTGGTGGGTGTCCATTGGATTATCCGGTTCGGAAGCAAATGTTTCTCTGCGTAGCTATTTCTGTCTCACCTATGAGTGTTGTGAAGACAGCAGGTTGGCAATCACGAAGGCGAGCATCACGGTCGAGTTGATTGCGCGCGACCGACTAGTGGGGATGATCCTCTGGAGAGCTATACTCAACGACGTAAGAGGTATCTCGTGCCTCAAACACGCGCCCTTGTGATCCGTTCCCCCCATGATAAAGCAATCTCCACGTCAGTAAACGTAAATTGGGCCTGTTGAGACAGCGCCCCGTGGCTGCTATCCACTATTGTCTAAGTTGAGCGAGGCAGAGACAAAGACTCGCCCTGCAAGGACCTCCCTCATCGCGACCCGGAGATCAACAGCCATCCGCGACTTGACGACATAGGCTAATCCTCCGGCCTCGATCGCTTCCCGGGCAATGTCGGGATCCTCATCCACCGTCAAGAAGATAATTTTTGTCTGAGAATTGGTTGCCTTGAGGCGCCGAGCGACGTCAAGGCCGGATAGGTTTGGCATGGAGATATCGAGGACCAACAACTCCGGGCTGGAGAGCAGGACGGATTCGAGTGCGGCACGACCGTCCCCAACGACCGTCAGAACATTGAAGTCCGGTCGGAGGAGCAACGCCACCGTCTCCTGCATTTCGAGGTGATCGTCGGCGATAATAACGCGAGCGAGCACGAGCGACGGTCCTGTGTATGTAGATGGTTCGCTGACCAGCCTGGTGCAGCGTAAGCGGATGCTTTCCCAGCCCACATCCAGAGAAATAGCAGATATGAAAAGGAGGCACACCTGTCAGAAGTGACAGACCCCGCCGAAAAGGATTTCGGACATTATGCGGGTTGGAAGACGAGATGCTGCTTCATGGCAAACTGAATGAGATCCGCATTATTCTTGAGCCGGAACTCCTCCATGAGCCGATACTTGTGAAACGCGACCGTGCGCGGCGTGACCCCTAACACGGCACCTGTATTCTTCATCGAATGACCTTCGGCCAGGAGTTGCAAGACTTCACGTTGACGCGAGGTCAGTTTGTGTGTAGTTTTCCGGTCGGCAGACGTCCGTATGAACGACTCACCCGCACCTGGTGCCATCTGCGACGTTACATAAGTCCGACCGCGAAGGGCCTCCCGTATCGCCTGAAAGAGCTCCGATGGCGTGGAGCTCTTGAGCAGATAGCCGGATCCT
>DAISKX010000506.1:0-3550 GCA_036820725.1 Nitrospiraceae bacterium | reverse complement strand
GACTCGCACCCGTGCGCAAACGTGAGACGATGTATTCATCGTCTCGCGCACCTCGCGGGCGTGCACAGACGTGGCGTCACTTATTCGTGACGCCGTGCACCTCGGCGGCGTTCACAAACGTGACGCGCTTTATTCAGCGCGTCGTGAACCTCGCACACCTCACGGAGATTTCTACTTCTCTTCGTGAGTCGAAACCCTGGTGCTATACTTGGGACTGGCCATCTGGCGTATGAAGCGTACTGGAGTCGTGTCCGGATGTTGATCCGCCTGTTGTTCCCTCGCGCAGCTCTATCGATAGTCCTGACACTTGTGGGAGCCGCGGTGTTTCCCGATTCGGCTGCATCCGAGTCCTATATCGCCGGGCAATTCGGGGTCACACTCGCATCCGGGCTCACCAATGGGAATCTGACATCACACGGCTTGGGCGGGCTGCAAATTTCCAATCAGGATCTCAAGAATTCACTCATGGGAGGCATCAAGCTGGGCCACTACTTCACGAAGGCACGGTGGCTCGGGATCGAAACAGAGCTCTTCTACACGACGCCCCACATCAAACAGAGTCCACTGACTTTTTCCGGTCCCGGCGGGTCAGCGTCAGGCGAATTTCTCGGCTTGCACCATCGCATGCTCATGTGGGCGCCGGCCAACATTGTAATCCGGTATCCCAAGTATCGGCTTCAACCCTATGCCGCGGTAGGCCCAGGCCTATTCTTCGGCCGGGTCAAGGATCCGGAATCAGGATTGGCTCAGTCCGGCACCGCGATCGGGCTCAATACGCAAGTCGGGCTCAAGTATTTCGTCACCAGGCAATGGGTCATCTTCACCGAATGGAAATACAATCTCGCACGGATCGGCTATACGTCACACGATGACGACCCGGCCGCGCCGATCGGATTTCGTGCCACCTACAGCGTGCACCACGTTGCCTTCGGTATCGGATATCACTTCTAGCGTGAAAGATACGTCAACCGTCATGCGACAACCGTCATGCGTTAAGAATAAAATGTAGGTTTTGTGGTTACGTTTGGCGATCAACGGCCTTCCGCGCCGCGAGAGGAGGTGGCATTCTTTGTCAGATCGCGGTAGTCTACACGTCCGTGAAGAGTGACTGTGGATCATGAAACGCTGTTCGTCCTGCCAGTACCAACTTCCCGAGATCAGCCGCTTTTGTACCCAGTGCGGCAAACCCTTGAACCGCTCATCCGATTCCCGTTCTCCCATGGAGGCTCTCGGGCTGAAGAGCGAGGATCTTAACATCAATGTCCTTTATACGATGGTGGGGTTCCTAATACTCGCCTTGGTGTTTCCACCCTGGGAAACCCCGCCTTCGCGCACCCCGGAATTTCTCGGTCTCCACTTCATCCTCCAACCTCCGCAGCCTGATGCGATTGTGAGTCGGCTACTGCTGACGATCGAGTTGACCACGATCGCCATCGCGGGTCTTTACCTGTCGTTTTTGCTTAGAAGCAAAAAATAGTTCGTCAAGCGTCAGCCGTCAATCGTCATTCGACAAGGGGGAATCGCCGAGTATCGCCACACTACCCATGAGATTCTTCTATCAACGATTGACGGTTGTCGGATGACGGCTGACGGCGCTGTTGGCCGCTTAATCCAAGGCAAGCGTCAGGCACTTGGCAGAGCCGCCCGATTTCATAAATTCATCGAGCGGCAGGGGATGGGATAGATAACCTCGAGATTCCAGAAGACGCATGGTCTCGGCACAGCCGGACGGCAGAACGACATGTTTCCCCAGACAGACTGCATTGCACGCAAATTTCAACGCCTCGACCTCCGGGACGACAAGGCGCCGCTCCGGCGCAATCCGTTCAGCAATCACCCGTTGCCCGTACTGATCGAACGCAGAGGGAAAGTACAATAACTCGCCACCGCTCAACGGGCAGAAGCACGTATCGAGGTGATAAAACCGAGGATCGACTAATTCGAGCGGAATGATTTCACGTTGAAACCATTCACTGATTCGCGGGAAAACGCGGATATCCGTCCGCTGCCGATAGCCGCCGAACCATTCTTCCGGAAACCCCAACAAATCGCCGGCTCCTTCAAAATACAAGGAACGATCAAGTGGCAGGATATCGTACCCATGGTCGTTGAACCAGCGTTCGAAGTGGGTTTCCTCGCGTTGGCGCTCGGGATATCGGAAGCGGCTCACGACTGCTCGGTTGCCTACTATTACCCCGGCGTTAGCGGTGAATACCAGGTCAGGTAAGCCTGGCACCGGCTGCATTCGTTCGAGTCCCGCCCCTATCTCCGCTTCCAGCACCTGCATCAAAGACTGCCATTGTCGCATCGCAATGGTTTTCGAGACCCCGTTTGACCGGTGCATCCACGGATTGATTTCATAATCGATACCGAAGTAATCGGGCGGGCACACCAACAGACGGCTCATCGAGACCACCCCAACTCGCGCGCGAGTTCCTTCAAGAACGACGCCGCGTCCATGACGAGACCGACGGCTTGGAAGCTCCCTCGATCCGCCAGTTTCGTCGGCACAGCCGGATTGACGTCGACACAAACCGTCGGCACCGTCGCGGGAAGCAGATTGCCGGTCGCCACCGCGTGCAGCGTCGAGGCGACCAGCAGGGCGAGCCCCACTCCGGGGATGGCCGCCCGCATCGCGCGCTGCGCCGCAACCGAATCTGTGATGACACCGGGAAGAGGACCATCGTCACGTATCGTTCCGGCCATCACGACGTGGACTCCCCGCTCCACGCATGCGGCCATAATGCCGGACTTGATCATGCCCGTTTCGACCGCTTGCTGAATTCCGCCGATTGCGCGGATGCGATTGATCGTCCGAAGATGATGCTCGTGGCCATGCGGAACGGTCCGTCCAGCGGTTAGACCATAGCCCAATGAGGTGCCGTAGAGAGCTGCTTCCAGGTCATGTGCGGCCAGTGCGTTGCCGCAGAACAATACATGGATAAAACCGGAATCAATCAACCAGGCCAAAGCTTCACGACCACCTGCATGGATGATCGCCGGTCCTCCCGCAAGCAATACCTTGGCCCCAGTCCGATTGTGTTGGCTCGCATCGCGCATCGCCACCATTCGTCTCGCCACATCTGCAATGACCGGATGATGCGGACGTTCGGCTGAGACGAGCGATTCCATGAAGCCGAATACATCACGCTCCCGTGGCCGTTCTAAAGGAATGACACGAATGCCTTCCCGGCCGGTCACAATCAGCTCTCCTTTCCTCACCTCGCCCATCGGCACGGCCCGTGCGCTGTTTCTGATTGGATCGATGGCAATGGCGACATCCATCTCAATCCCCGCGACATCGATCCATTCGGCTTCGACGCGAACTTGTGTGGCCAAGTGGGTGGTGGAATAGAACCCCTCAGGCAGCACGCCATCAGAGGGGGCAGGCTGGTATTCGCAATCGGATTCCCGCTCGACCGACGCTCCATGGGGTTGAATGGCTTGGATAATCTCCGCAAGAAGCGGGACGGACGGTGCCCGGACGAGGATTCGCGCGCGCGACAGCTCATCCCGAGTGGCACCGATTTGCATTTCCTTGAGATCGAAG
>DAISKX010000505.1:0-3565 GCA_036820725.1 Nitrospiraceae bacterium | reverse complement strand
CTTGCCGGAATCCTTCAACGTGCTGGTCAAGGAACTGCAAAGTTTGGGTCTCGACGTCGAACTGGTCAAGTCGAAGGACTAAACCATATGCTGGGCGTGGCATATTCGGCCGCGCCGGCATCACGGAAGGATTAAAACCTTGGAAGGCGTATACACATTATTCGAGAAGCCGCGTGATTCGGTGTCGTTTGATTCGATGCGGATTCGCATCGCCTCACCGGAAAAAATTCGCAGCTGGTCGTACGGCGAAGTGAAGAAGCCGGAAACCATCAATTACCGATCGTTCAAGCCGGAAAAGGACGGATTGTTCTGCGCGAAGATTTTCGGTCCGATCAAGGACTGGGAGTGCAACTGCGGTAAATACAAACGGATGAAGCACCGTGGCATTGTGTGTGACAAATGCGGCGTGGAAGTCATTCAATCGAAGGTGCGCCGCGAGCGAATGGGACACATTGAGCTGGCAGCCCCTGTGGCACATATCTGGTTCCTGAAGGGAGTTCCCAGTCGGATCGGCACGTTGCTCGACATGAGCCTGAAGCAGTTGGAAAAAATTCTCTACTTTGAAAGCTACGTCATGGTGGACCCGGGAGCGACCAACATGAGCGAGAAGGAGCTCGTGTCGGAGGACAATCTCCGGACGCTTCAATCGGAATACGGATCCGGATCATATAAGATAGGCATCGGAGCCGAGGCCATTCGTGAACTATTGAGAAAGATCGATATCAACGTCCTGTGGGATGAGTTGCATGTGAAGGCGAAGGCATCGACCTCTGCCGCAATGAAGAAGAAGTATGCAAAGCGCCTCAAAGTTATCGAAGCGTTTCGTAAGTCCGGGAACAAGCCTGAATGGATGATCATGGACGTTATCCCCGTATTGCCGCCGGAGTTGCGGCCGTTGGTTCCGCTGGATGGAGGTCGATTTGCCACGTCGGACCTGAACGATCTTTACCGGCGCGTCATCAACCGGAATAACCGTCTCAAGCGCTTGATCGAGTTGAAAGCGCCAGGCGTCATCATCCGGAATGAAATGCGGATGTTGCAAGAAGCAGTCGATGCCCTGTTTGACAACGGGCGTAGAGGTCGGGCCATCCGCGGGCCCAATAAACGTCCGCTGAAGTCGTTGAGCGATATGCTCAAGGGGAAGCAAGGGCGATTCCGTCAAAATCTGTTGGGAAAACGGGTCGACTATTCAGGCCGAACCGTCATCGTGGTCGGTCCCGAGTTACGACTCCATCAGTGTGGACTACCCAAGAAGATGGCCCTAGAGCTTTTCAAGCCGTTCATTTTTCACAAATTGGAAGAACGGGGCGCGGCCACAACCATCAAGAGCGCGAAGCGACTCGTCGAAAAGGAGCGTCCGGAGGTCTGGGATGTACTGGACGAAGTCATTCGCGAGCATCCGGTCTTGTTGAATCGTGCGCCGACCTTGCACAGATTGGGCATTCAAGCGTTTGACCCTGTATTGGTCGAAGGCAAAGCCATCCGATTGCATCCGCTCGTGTGCGCCGCCTTCAATGCGGACTTCGACGGAGATCAAATGGCCGTCCACGTGCCGTTGTCCGTTGAGGCGCAAATTGAAGCCCGAGTCCTGATGATGTCCATCAATAACATTCTCTCTCCAGCCAGTGGAAAACCTATTTCCGTCCCGTCGCAGGATATGGTGCTGGGCTGTTACTGGCTGACGAAGGAACGTCTTGGCGTGAAGGGCGAAGGCAAAGTGTTTGGTTCGCAGGAGGAAGTGCGCATTGCCTATGATGCCGGCGAGATGGGAGAGCATGCAAGAATCAAAGTGCGTATCAACGGCACCCTCGTGCAAACGACCGCAGGCCGCGTCCTGTTAGGAGAAATTCTTCCGGCCTCCATCCCATTCGCGGACGCTAATAAATTGATGACCAAGAAAGAAATGTCTAGGTTGATCGATGCCGTCTATCGCCAGGCCGGCCACCGTGAAACCGTGACCTTTCTG
Organism: Nitrospiraceae bacterium; assembly: GCA_036820725.1. GTDB lineage: Bacteria > Nitrospirota > Nitrospiria > Nitrospirales > Nitrospiraceae > DASSBQ01. Next base: position 1,599 of record DAISKX010000505.1, on the reverse strand, counting down.
GATAAGATCAAGGATCTCGGATTCCACTATGCGACCAGGGCCGGCATGTCGATTTGCATCGACAATATGCATATCCCGAGCAGAAAGGAAGATCTCATCGGGAAGGCCCAGCGCGAAGTGAACGAGATCGAAAAGCAGTATTCGGAGGGGCTCATTACGAACGGAGAGCGGTATAACAAGGTGATCGATATCTGGGCGCACGTCACCGAGCAGGTGGCGAATGAAATGATGAAGGAGCTCGGTGCCGGGGGTGATCCTGGGAAAGTCGAGTCCTTTAATCCGATCTTCATGATGGCGGACTCAGGCGCCCGGGGTAGCTCGCAGCAGATTCGACAATTAGGCGGCATGCGCGGATTGATGGCGAAACCGTCCGGTGAGATCATTGAGACTCCGATTACGGCCAACTTCCGTGAAGGGTTGACGGTCTTGCAATATTTCATCTCCACACACGGTGCCCGGAAAGGGCTTGCCGATACGGCTCTCAAGACAGCCAATTCCGGGTATTTGACGCGCCGGCTTGTCGATATCTCTCAAGATGTGATCGTGGGCGAAGAAGATTGTGGAACCAGCGATGGAATCGTCGTGAGTGCGCTGGTGGAGGGTGGAGAAATCATTCAACCGCTGGAAGAACGTGTACTGGGTCGTTTGGCGGGAGAGGACATCCGTGATCCGGTGACCGGCGAAATTATTGTGTCGTTTAACGAAGAAATCGATGAGGAGCAGGCACGGTCGATCGTTGAAGCCGGAGTGGACCGGGTGAAAATCCGCTCGGTCCTGACTTGTCAGTCCAGAAGAGGGGTCTGCCGTCTTTGCTACGGGCGTGATCTTTCCAGAGGGCGACTGGTTGAGCGAGGAGAGCCGGTCGGTGTCATTGCCGCGCAGTCGATCGGTGAGCCTGGCACGCAGCTGACCATGCGGACGTTTCACATCGGCGGTACGGCCAGCAAGGTGGTTGAACAAACGGTCTTGGAAGCCAAGCATGCCGGGCACATCAAGTTCATGAGCTTTGATGCTAAAAAGAACGCCGACCTGCCCAACAACGGGATTGCCGTCCGAAACAAGGATGGTGAATGGGTCGTGATGAACCGTAATGCCAAGATCGCCATCGTGGACGACACCGGGCGAGAGCGTGAGAAATACCCGGTGGTCTACGGAGCCAAAATCAAGCTCAAGGATGGCGATCGGGTCGAAGTCGGGAAGAAACTAGTGGAGTGGGATCCTTATTCGCTGACCATTTTGACGGAAGTCGGCGGTAAGGTGGCCTACGGCGATATTCTCGAAGGCGTCAGCATGAAGGAAGAGTTCGATGAAGTGACCGGCCTGTCGCGCAAGGTCGTCATCGAACAGAGCGGCGCGACCTTGCGGCCGCGCGTCTCGATCAAAGATGAAAGCGGGAAAACTGCTAAGGTGACTGGAAGTGGGGCAACGGTTGCGCGATACCTGCTGCCAGTCGGCGCACATATCCTGGTCGAAAAGGGCGCGACGGTTCATCCTGGCGACGTCCTCGCCAAGATCCCGCGAGAAACGACGAAGACAAAGGATATCACGGGTGGTCTCCCCCGCGTGGCGGAATTATTCGAGGCCAGGAAGCCGAAGGAA
>DAISKX010000504.1:0-3571 GCA_036820725.1 Nitrospiraceae bacterium | reverse complement strand
AAGGCAAGAGAGCCTGGTCGGCCCTGCTGATGACATTGGCGGTCATGACAGTGATTGTTCTGCCTGCCTCGTATATCACGGTATTGGCGGTGACCGAAGCCATTCATGCGTACGAAGCAAGTGTGGACTGGATTCAAGCGGGCGGACTGGATGAGCTACCCGCACGGCTTCGCAGTCTTCCCCTCATTGGCACCATCTCCCAAGATGTCCTGGGGAAAATCGTGGTGGCCTATGGGGTGCTTCATGGCTCTGCAGAAAATGGGACAACGATAGGTCAAGTCGTGACTTCCAAGGTAGGAGGGCTGGCCTCAAATCTGGTCGAAACGACGACGAACTTTCTCATTACCTTTTTTACGCTCTTTTTCCTGTTTCGCGATAGCCCGAGCCTCTATAAGACTGTCCATCAAGCCTTACCGATAGACCAGAAGGCCAAGGCGGAGATCTTTGACTGTCTTGATCAGACCATTGTCGCCACGGTTCGCGGCACCCTCCTCACAGCCTTAGCCCAAGGCCTCGTCGCGGGAACCACGTATTGGCTGTTGGGAGTTCCCTATCCATTATTACTTGGCGTGCTGAGCGGCTTTCTCTCGCTCCTTCCCGTCGGAGGGACGGCCCTCGTGTGGGGCCCCGTCGCGGTGTATCTCTTCTGGACTGGCGCTGTCGGGAAAGCCCTCGTCCTGATCGTGGTGGGTGCAGGGATTGTGGGGCTCATGGATAATGTCCTCCAACCGTTTTTAGTCGGAACCGGGGCAGACTTGCCTCTGATCCTGCTCTTTTTTGCTTCCCTCGGTGGGATGGCTTCCTTTGGGTTTATCGGTCTCTTCCTGGGACCAATCATTTTGGGATTGACGAAGGCGGCCTTTCACATCTTTCAGCACAACTACCAGCGATCAGCCATGTGATATTGAAGCGCGCTCTCGACCCCTGGGGGCTAGCCTTGCGCGCCCTAGCTCATACCCCAAACAGGCATACATAGGACCCGCGTGTTAGGGTCGAGTTTTTTTCTAAAAAATTAAAAAGGGGTCTCCCCAGTGCTTCGGTTACCTATCAATTCTTCGATGCTCTTCTTGAGTCGGAAGAAAGCACTGTCAAAAGCGGCGTCTACCTCCGCGTCAGACCCTGTGACTTTGGCGGGATCAGGGGTACTCCAGTGCAATTTCTTGGGTTTACCGGGGAAAAGGGGGCAACTCTCACCAGCAGCTTGGTCGCACACGGTAATCACGAGGTCGAACGCCTGGTCCGCAAATTCATCCCAGGACTTGCTGCGTAGTTGCCCTGGATCAATGCCGTGTCGTTTTAAGGTGAAGACCGCTTTGGCGTGTACATACCCCGCCGGATGGCTTCCTGCACTCCACGCCCGATAGCGCCCATGCCCGAGATCATTGATCAACGCTTCCGCCATGATAGAGCGGCATGAGTTCCCCGTGCATAACACGAGGACTTTGACGGCATCAGATCCCATTAGCTGCAGCACCCCGCCGTCTTTTCTGATGGTTCGCAGCAACCAGGCTTCCCCATGGTTTCCGGCGTGCAGCAGGCCGCGTCGAGGGTTCCAACAGCAAGGTGCTGCTTCTCGAGTAGTGGCAAGGTCGGTACTGTAGCTATCTGAACTGAGAACAAATTCACGAGCCGCAGCCGTTTTCGCTGCATGAAATCGCCCTTGTTTGGTGGATAGATGAGTACCGCCCTTTCGTCAAAAGCAGTGGTCTCCGCTTGGAGCCCATTTCATCATCGAGCTTATGTCGTCCTTTGGACGGTGACAGTCGCCGCCAATATCGGCACCTGGATTTACAGCGCTGCCAGGGACTGGCTGATGACGGAGCGGAGCATCAATCCGCTGATGGTGTCCCCAGCTCGTCGATCAGTCCCTGCGTGAAAAAAGTGAAAACCTCTTCCAGAGAGAGACTCGCAGTCATCTTAAGGGCGATCCGTTCCCAAAAAGTGGAATTGTCATGAGGGCGGCTTGAACACTCAAGGCGTTTCAAGTGGCGGATTTTAGGTTGCGCGACTGGATGAGCTAGCGCCAGCGAAACAAAGGTATTGTCGATTAAACCATTTTAGAGAGGAGGAACCTTTATGACTCAACGTGTAAATTATCTTCAGCAATCGCCTGAACTCTTCAAAAAGTTCATGGACTTCGTCCACGCGATTAAGCACGGCGCGATTGAACAGACGATCCGCGATCTTGTTTCGATCAGGTCATCGCAAATCAATGGATGTGCATTCTGCCTAGACATGAATGTCAAGCAAGCCAGGTTGCATGGCGAGCGCGAATTGCGACTTTATCACATCGCTACTTGGCGAGAATCGACCTTGTTTATTCCACGCGAACGGGCTGCCCTGGCCTGGACAGAAGTACTGACCAAAATACCCGAACAGGGCGTACCTGACGAGTTGTATGAACGTGTTCGCGGGCAGTTATCGGAAAAAGAAATCTCGGACCTGACTTTCTTGATCATGTCGACCAATTCCTGGAACCGCATCAACATCGGCTTTAAGCTCGTACCGGGCTCGTTTGACGCTGAACTCGGATTGGATAAAGCAGGGTTGAAATAGGCCGGTCAAAGCCCTGCAAAGCTTGACGTGACATATGTGTACACACGCCGAAGGAGTATGGATATGCCATCAAGTCCGCAATCCTCGTATCCTAGCTCCGGATTACTCTTCTCGGATGTGTCGCCGACGTCCGTGCAATATCGACGCACCGCGTAGCAGCATTGCGTCTTACAGATTGGAGGTCGAATATGTCCAATACCATCGCTGGCATCACAATTCCCGACAGCAAAATGGCGCATGATCTAACCCAGATGATCCGCGACATGGAATCGGATCTTCTGTTCCGCCACTCCACGCGGGTGTATCTGTTCGGTGCGTTGACCGGCCAGCGTAATGGTCTGAAATACGACCCCGAGCTGCTCTATGTCGGTGCGATGTTTCACGACATCGGGTTGACTGACGCGTACCGCAATTCGCCGCTCCGCTTCGAGGTCGATGGGGCGAATGCAGCGCGCGCCTTCCTGCGTAGCTACGGCATTCCGGAAGCGTCAGTCGAGACTATCTGGGACGCGATCGCGCTGCATACCACATCCGGCATTCCGGAGCACAAAAAGGCGGAGGTCGCGCTCGTCACGACGGGTGTCGAGATGGATGTTCTTGGATTCGCCTATGAGCAGTTCACGCCGGAGCAGCGGGAAGCCGTTGTCCGAGCCCATCCGCGCGGCGCCAGCTTTAAGAAGGACATCATCGACGCCTTTTACGAGGGCATGAAGCACCGGCCAGACAGCACTTTTGGCACCATGAACGATGATGTGTTGGCGTTCAAGCCCCCCATTTCCAGCGCACCGACTTTTGCAAGGTGATCCTCGCCTCGGCCTGGGCAAGCTGAGCACCTTCCTCCGGTGTTGTCACACCCTAGAATACGGAGAGATACCCAACGCATCGAGTTGGCACTACCGAAGCCCCAAAGATCAGCGACTAGCGAAGCTAAAATATTGATTCCTGCGAGGCGTCTATAACTGTAGCGACGCGATCTGCTCAGCCGGTGCTGACGATCATTTTGGCGCATCACAGG
>DAISKX010000503.1:0-3577 GCA_036820725.1 Nitrospiraceae bacterium | reverse complement strand
GATGTCTTGCTCCGAAAGGTCTTCGGTGTCGCGGCCGACGATGTGTGCAACCGCGGCCCGTGCCTTGCTGATGGGCCCGTCTCGCAGCGCATTGCGCACTGCCATGACATGGACGGCGAGGTCACGGGCGGCGAGCGCCAGATAGGCACACAGGATCTCGACAAGCGAGCCCGCTTGCACCAACTCCGCAGCACGGATGGCACCCCAAACGACCAGATACGCGCAGACAGGAAGCCCGATCGCGACGGCCGCACCGGCCAACTTCATGGTAAGCGGCCGATGCGCTCCGGACCGGATGACGCGCCGGTCCACCCACCCGATCACCAGACCGATCCATCGGACCGGGTGAGGCAGCCACCTGGGATCGCCGACGAGGATGTCCAATACACAGGCGCCCAGCAACGTAGTGGCCGTCATCTCCGGCTCAAGAGCAGCGGCGCCGCGAGCAGAAAGACGACCTCGGACACCTCATTGATCAAACCAAACACATCGCCGGTGATACCGCCGCATAGACGTTGGGAAAGAAAGGAGCCGGCGCGGGCGACAAGCGCCGCCAGCGCGAGTATGGTCACTGCTCCAATCGTCCCGAAAGCCCAGACCAACCATGCAGCCGCGCAGAGGGTCGCGCACAGCACATGGGTTTTCGTCAAATGTGCGACAAACGGTTGTGCCAATCCTCCTTCGGCCCTGGCGTAAATCATGCCCAGTCCTCCGACCACCATGGCCCAACGCCCGATCAGCGGCATGCTCACAAGGGCAATCCAACGGCTGGCGTCCGGCAAAGCCGACAACCCGAGATACCGAAGTCCCAGCCCCAGCACCACGGCGATGACCCCGAAGGCGCCCATGTGAGGGTCCCGCATGATCGCGAGCCTTCGCTCCGGCGTCTGTCCGCCGACCCAGCCGTCGATCGTATCCGCGAGCCCATCGACATGCAGCCCCCGGGTGAGAAGCACGAGAATCAGGAGGAGAAGTCCGTCGCCGACCGCGCGCGCCACGATGTGATCCAGCAGCGCCATGGCTCCCGCCAGGATCGCGCCGATCAGCAAACCCACCAGCGGAAACCACATCATCGATTGGGCAAGAATCTCTGGGGAACTCCAATTGTGCGTGCGACTCACGGGAATGATCGTCAAGAATTGCCACGCCACGACGAACCGATTCAGCATGGCGCTTGATTCTCTTGGGAATCAGACACACCGGCCTCCTCAAATGTGGCCATGCGCGAATATATCTTCAACGCAGCATGCACCAAGCCGATGCCAAGGCAGGCTCCGGTGCCTTCACCGAGCCGGAGATCCAGATCGAGCAAAGGCTTGAGCCCTAACCGTGTGAGAACCGCGGCGTGTCCACATTCGACAGACCGGTGCGAAGCGATCAGATATTCCCGACAGGATGGAGACAGTCCAACGGCAATCAACGCCGCCGCCCCGGAGATGAATCCATCCAATACGATCGGGATACGTGCAGCCGCCCCACCGAGAATGAGACCTGCGATGCCGGCGATTTCGAACCCTCCCACTTTGCTCAAGACATCCAAGACATCATGCGACATGGGGCTATGTCGCGCGAGCGACTCCTCGATCACGGCGACCTTGTGCAGCAACCTCTGACTGTCGATCCCGGTGCCCCGTCCGGTCACGGCCTGCACCGGTGCACCAGTCATGACGGCGGTAATGGCTGCACTAGGCGTCGTATTGCCGATTCCCATGTCGCCGGTCCCGAGTATTCCAATTCCCTCCCGCACCGCTTCGGTCGCGAGCGTGACACCAGTTTCAATTGCAGTGACCGCCTGTTCTCTGGTCATAGCCGGCTCACGCAGAAAATTCTTTGTGCCTCGCCCGATTTTTCGATGGATCAGGCCGGGAAGGACGGGTAAATCCGACGCCACGCCAATATCGACGATCCGTACTTCTGCGCCCACGTGTTGGGCAAGAACGTTTACGCCGGCCCCTCCTCTTAAAAAATTCAGCACCATCTGAGCCGTCACCTCATGGGGATAGGCGCTCACACCTTCCTGTGCGATTCCGTGATCTGCTGCGAACGTATAGACAGCGGCACGCGGTAGATCCAGCTTCACCTCACCGGTCAGCATCACATACCACGCAGCCAGCTCTTCCAATCGGCCAAGGCTACCGGGCGGTTTCGTCAACCGGTCGAGCCGGGCCTGCGCGTGGCCTAGGAAGGTGCGATCAGGCGTTCGGATCCGGTGCCGCACTTCGTCCAGGGTCACGATGTCCTTTCTACTTCAGGCGTAGCGCCTGTCCGCCGACGATGAAATACACTTCATCGGAAGCGGCCGCGATTTGCTGATTGACCTTCCCGACCCTATCCCTGAATCGGCGGACTGCTCGACCGGTCGGGACCAGACCAAGTCCGAGCTCATTGCTTACGAGCACGACGCGGGCCTGGGTCTTGCGAATGGCCTGGAGCAGTTCGGCGACCTTGTCAGGAACTTGAGAGTCACGATTCCGTTTTCCGTTCAGGTTACTCAGCCACAGCGTGAGGCAATCCAACACGATCGTGCGGTATCCCCGCCCTTGCTGTCGAAACCATTCGGCGAGATTGACGGGAACCTCCACCGTGTTCCAGTCCTTCGCACGAGTGACCTGGTGACGTTGGATGCGCTCGGTCATTTCCCGATCCAGCGCCTGCCCCGTTGCCACAAAGGCCTTGGGTGTCGCTCGACCCGCCAACTCCAGTGCCGACTGACTCTTGCCCGATGAGGCGCCACCCAGTATGAGAATCACCTTCGAACGACGGCTGTCTCTGTTCTTCATGCGGATCACCGAGCTTCCTTGAAATCGCCTTCCCGCAAGCACTGCACTCGGTCCCGGGATCGTCGTTCCATATGGCTATCTCGATAGTCGAACGCGGACATGGCGCACCTGAGGCATGCGCACGAGGCTGGATGCGAGATGAAGGAGGACCGCAATCCCGACATAGAACAAGAGGGACGAGAGAGATCGCGGGAAATACTCCAGGAGACGAGAGCCCAATTCCGTCCAGTTCGTCTGTTCGAAACGTCCTGAGAAGAAATAAAAGCCGCCACTTGAAATGACCTCGCCGGCCGCGGCCCCAATGAGCAGACTGCCGAAGAAGGGAAGCACCGTAGCGACCGCATTGCGATGATGCTGAGCGTACCATCGGCCGGCGCTCCACAGGGCGCCGTAGGCTGGAAGCAGGAACCCATAGGCCGGACTGATACAGAAACTACTGGTTCCAGTCCAGGTGACTGCAGCGAAGTCGAGGAACGCTGCCCACGTGAGCAAAGCCGGAAACACCCACAAGGGCTGGAGGTAGAGCCCGGCAAGGAACAATACGGCCCACGACGCGCTGGGCAGATATTCCACGGTTGCGAAGTGTTGGCCGCGAGTGATTCCCATAAGAATGACCAACACGATGCCGATCATGATTTGTTTCTGCTGACAGAGTGCGGGCATGGAGACCTACCTCCAATCGAATGAACGACGACCGATCCGGACGATCATGGTGATCGTTTAACTGCCGGGTCGATCAGTCTGTTTAGGAACAAGACCCACATCGCCTTGGCTGACTTTTTTCAGACAGTCGGGAC
>DAISKX010000502.1:0-3591 GCA_036820725.1 Nitrospiraceae bacterium | reverse complement strand
CAACAGCACGGCGAACCAGCGCGAAGCGGTACACTCCTCGGACGGCCTCACGGTGTCCCCACTCAATTCTCCGAAGGGTCGCAAACAGGCTGACTACCTTGTTGGTTCACTCGACTTGTTAATTCGATCACCACACCCTCTCTCAACCCAAAATCACTGACCAACACTTCGTCTTGCTCAAGCATCTCCATCACGGTTCGGAGTATCACTGCCCCTGCTGCGATCACTTCTTCTCGACCGCGTTCGAGGCCGGGCATCCCTGCTCGCTGAGCCTTTGATCGGCTGAGGAGTTGCTGTTCAAGCCCTTTGACCGTTTCCAACGTAAGCCGATAGTTATGAATCCTCGCCGGTTCGTAAGTCGATAATTTCTGTGCCATGGCGGCCAATGACGTAATGGTCCCTGCCGTCCCGACAAACGTGAGTCCGGCTGGACGCGGCATGCCCTCTATAGCCACAGCCGTCTCGTTCCGCACCCATTCACGCGCCTGTCGGATTTCCTCTTCCGTCGGCGGATCATGCCGGAGGATTCTCTCGCTCAACCTCACAACGCCGATGTCGATCGACCGCACGATGGGTGGCGATCCCGGTTGATCCAAGATGAACTCGGTGCTTCCACCTCCGATATCCAACGCAAGGATGTCGGCCACACCGACGGCCAGCCCAGAACGAATTCCTAGGAGAGTCCGCCTTGCCTCTTCTTCACCGGTGATGACCTCGACCTCAAACCCGGCTTCACGCTTGACTCGATCGAGAAACTCCGCACTGTTTTGAGCATCGCGCACAGCACTGGTCGCGACGGCGGTGTGGGCGAGGACCTCATACCGATCGATCACCTTCCGCCATTCCTGCAAGGTCACAATAACCCGGTCTATTGCCTCGGCTGCTAAGCGCCGGTCCCGATCGACGCCTTGTCCCAGCCGAAGTATGCGACGGTCGGAAAAACACTCATGCAAGCGTCCCGTATCGAGACGCTCTGCGATGAGCAGGCGGCAAGTCAACGTTCCGATATCGATGCCGGCGAAAATAGGTCGTTGAGGCTGCAATGGCTGGCGCATTACCGGGTTCATTCATCTTCAACCTTGATGTCATTCATTTCGAGGAGAAGCTTTGTTCTTTCTTCCTGCAGACCCCGCGCCTGCTTCATGAGTCGCCCGATGTCCCCGTCATATAAAATTCGTTCAATGGGCTCTCCACGATCATGGAGTTCGATCGTGCGCTCGCCGATGTCCCCGTATAAGTCGTCAAGTTGCTGATCCACCCTGCGAAGCTCCAGCCGATACCGCAATAATTCAGACTCTTCCAGCGCCCGATGGGCCGCTTTGGCGGTGCCATGCCGCAAGGTTGCCCACCCAGCCCTGACGTCGTGGGCGAGACGTTGGATCAGGCTCATCCCTTTTCCCTTCAACTCACCGAGCCGAGATGGAGTTTAGCTTGCCAGCGCCGCAACATGGCCGCTTTCAGCGCCTGATGTTGTGAAGCGTTCAGGGAAGGATCCTGCTCCAACAAGCTGAACGCTTCGTGTCGCGCCTTTTCAATAATATCCACGTCTCGCACGAGGTTCGCCGCACGAAACTCGGGGAGACCCCATTGTCGTAATCCGAAAAACTCGCCGGGCCCGCGGATACGGAGATCTTCTTCGGCCATGAGGAACCCGTCGTTGGACTTCACCATTGCTTCAAGTCGCTGATGCGCCAGCGACCCAGCTTTTCCTTCGGCCGAAGCGAGGCCTGTTCCAGGCTGGTTCCGCCTCGTTGCATTCGTGGTCATCAACAGGCAGTACGATTGGTGGCTGCTCCGTCCGACCCGCCCGCGCAATTGATGCAGCTGTGCGAGTCCGAATCGCTCGGCATGTTCGATGATCATCACAGATGCATTCCGCACGTCGACACCCACCTCAATGACGGTCGTCGCCACCAGGATATGAATGTCGCCCGCCTTATATGCCGCCATCGTTCGATCCTTCTCGGCCGAGGACATCCGCCCGTGGATCAAACCGATCTGAAATTCCGGAAATTCTTCATGCTGCAACCGCTCCGCCGCCTGGATCGCAGCCTGAAGATCGACCTTTTCAGATTCTTCGACCAGGGGATACACGATGTACGCCTGTCGATGGGCACGGAGTTCATCCTGAAGAATGCGCCACGCTCGTCCTCGCTGAAATTCGGAAAACAGCCACGTACGTACGGGCTTGCGCCCTGGCGGCAGGGCATCAATAACCGACACGTCCAGATCGCCGTAGACCGTCATCGCCAGCGTTCGCGGGATCGGCGTAGCGGTCATGATCAGCACGTCCGGTCGATACCCCTTGTCGATGAGGTTTTTGCGCTGCAATACGCCGAATTTGTGCTGCTCATCTACAACCGCGAATCCCAGATTGGCAAACCGAACATCTTTCTGAATAAGGGCGTGAGTCCCGATCGCAACATGAGCCGTGCCGGATTGAAGCTGCCGTAACGCATCTGTCCTTGCCTTCGATCGGCCTCCACCGGTCAGCAAGACGCACTTTAGACCCAACGCTTCGAATGAGGGGTGTAAGTTGACAAAATGTTGTTCCGCCAAAATCTCAGTGGGGACCATGAACGCGGCTTGGCAACCAGACCCACAGGCCATGACCATGGCGTGGAGGGCCACCACCGTTTTCCCTGACCCCACGTCGCCCTGCAACAGACGGTTCATGGGCGTGGATGCAACCATATCTGCCTGAATTTCCCGGAATACTCGTTCCTGAGCACCGGTCAATTTGAATGGCAGTATCGCCGCCAACTGGTGCAGCAGTGGCGTATGTGGATTGAATCGCGCATTCTTTGTTTCTTCCTTAACCCGCCGTTGGCGGAGAGCCATCGCCACTTGCAGCAGGAGTAATTCCTCGAAGGCAAGGCGGCGATGGGCGGGGGTCACTCCTCGCTCCAGGGCGGCCGGATCAGCATCGGACGGAGGGAAATGCACCTCCTCGACGGCGTGCGCAATTGGCGGGAGCCGATAACGCGCGCGGATGTGGATCGGAAGGACTTCCGTGAGGTTTGCTCGATACTGATCCAACAGGCTTCTCACCAGCACGCGCATCTGACGCGATGTCCACCCCTTGGTTTCATGATAGATGGGAACGATCCGGCCCACGTGCAATGGAGTCTCGCTATCTTCACCGATCACTTCGACCTGCATCGGCTCCATCCGTAACGTCAGCCAGCCCCTACTTCCTGTCACGATGCGACCGGTCATCATGATACGTGTCCCGCTCTTCAGCACGTCCTCGAGATATGATTGGTTGAAGAATACAGCCTGCAATCGTCCGCTGCCATCCTCCACTACCACATCCACTACGGACATTCGTCGAACCCGGGATCGTTTCGCAGTGCAATCAGTCACCACGCCGCACACCGTCGCCGTCATTCCTGGAGACAGCTTTCCGATGGAGGTGACCGTTGAACGATCTTCGTAACGCCACGGCAGGCACCACAGCACATCCTCAACTGTCTGTACACCCATTCGCTCCAGTAAGAGGGTGCGTTTGGGGCCTACGCCCTTGATGAATCGTATGGGCAGCTCCCACAGGGGCTGAGCGGTCCCGCTCTCCGTCGACAAGGCTGGCTC
>DAISKX010000501.1:0-3593 GCA_036820725.1 Nitrospiraceae bacterium | reverse complement strand
ACCATTGATGGGGTTCGCGCTATTTTCGAAGAGGGGTGGGGTCTGATCAGAGCCTCGAACACGCAACCGGCACTGGTGCTGAGATTCGAAGCCATCTCGCCAGGTCACTTGTCGAAGATCCGTTCGGCTATTGAAGTCGAATTGGAGCAAGCCCGCAGACCTCTCGCGTCGTAACCTCGTGCCGCACGTCCACTCGACGTCCTCCCACCGAATCATGCCGGTGATCCTCCTGGTCTGGATGATGACGCCGTTATGCCTCGCTACAGAAGTGAGACAGGAGTCTCCACCCGTCACCTTGCCCTTTTCCATCGGAGAACGGCTCACCTACGATCTTTCCTGGACGTATGTGAAGGCGGGGACTGCCGTGATGGCCGTGGAGGACTCGGCACCGATCGACGGCCGTCAGACCTTCAAGTTGCACACGATCGCCCGATCGAGCTCGACCATCACCAAATTTTATCCCGTTCTCAACCAGATTGAGTCGTTCGTCGATAGTGAACGCTTTCTGCCGCTGCGGATGGTCTTCAACCGGAGGGAGGGAAAGCGGAAGAATGACTTTGAGTATACGTTCCGTCATGAGTCGGGGACCGTCACCGCCGTGAAGGATGGGAAGGTGGAAGAGATGACCATCCCGGCGGATGCTCAAGATGCCATCTCCTGCCTGTATTTTGTACGAAAGTCGCTCCCTCTCGTGCCAAGGTCGGCATTGACCCTGAACGTCCACCATGACAAGAAGAACTATAAACTCGAGGTTCGCGTTGAAGGATTGGAAACGATAGAAGGACCCTGGGGTAAAACTCAGACCGCACGTGTGCTGGTAATCATGCCGTTCCAAGGCATTTTTTTGAATGAAGGGAACATTCGTGTCTGGCTCACGACAGATCCACGTCGTCTTCCTGTCAGGATGAAGGCCAAAGTCGTGATTGGATCAATAGTGGCGGAACTCGTAGACGGATTTCACTCGCCTGACGGCCGCAAATAGTGTCCTCGTTCGATTGCTCGTGCCCGTCAAAACCGTTATAATCGCGCCGGGCGCTCTGTGGTCGCCGGTGTATTCGGCCCGGCCTTCGTGCATGTCGGAGTGTGTGACACCCCGTCGGGGACCGCAAATGGGCAGATTTCCCGTTAACTTAAGCCGGTTTATCATCAAGAAGCAGGTCGGGCGCGCCGAGGTCATCTCGGAGCTTTCGATCTTATTGACGCAGATCGGCCTGGTCGGAAAGTTCATCGCGCGGGATCTTCAACGCGCAGGGTTGCTCCCCATTCTAGGTGTGACCGGTGAAACCAACGTGCAGGGCGAGGTGGTCAAAAGACTGGACGCCATCGCCAACGACACCTTCATCCGTGTGTTCGAGCATAGCGATTGGGTCTGCGTGCTCGCCTCCGAGGAGATGGAAAAGCCGTTGGAATTGTCCCAGCACGTGCCACGGAGCAAGTACATGCTTCTCTTCGATCCACTGGACGGGTCTTCGAACACCGACGTCAATATGCCGTTAGGCGCCATCTTTTCTATTCTGAAATACAAGGGGACGGAACGAGTGCCGCTTGAACGGGAATTGTTGCGCAAAGGGACTGAGCAGGTGGCGGCAGGATATCTGTTGTATGGAGCAAGTACCATGCTGGTGTTTTCCGCAGGGCAGGGGGTTCACGGGTTCACACTCGAACCGTCTATTGGAGAGTACTTGTTATCGCACGAACAGATGAAGATTCCGACGAAAGGAAAGATCTACGCGGCGAATGAAGGAAACTATCACAAGTGGCCGCCGGGAACTCAGCGCTATCTCGATTCGCTCAAGGTTCCTGATAAGTCGACCGGCCGACCCTACAGTGCGCGTTATTCGGGCTGTCTGGTCGCAGACGTCCATCGTATTTTGCTCAACGGCGGGATTTATTTGTATCCAGGGGAAAAGAATAAGCCGGAAGGGAAGCTTCGTCTCTTGTATGAGGCCAATCCGATGGCCATGGTCGTGGAACAGGCCGGAGGGAAAGCCACGACCGGATCGATGCGCATCCTGGATGTTGAACCTACGGCCCTTCATCAGCGGGTTCCCTTGGTGATCGGGAGTATGGAAGATGTGAACGAGGCGACGGCCTGTATGCAAGGACAACAGTGATAGCGAACACGTAATGAAATGTCGGGAGGTTGATCATGGGAGATCGAGTACAAGAAATTCTCAGTTGGTATGAAAGCGATAATCCAGGCACAAAAACGAGTCTGGCCAGACTCCTCAACGGCGGCAAATTGGGAGGCAGCGGAAAACTCGTCATTCTCCCCGTCGACCAGGGGTTCGAGCATGGCCCTGCCCGTAGCTTTGCTCCGAATCCTGCCGGATATAACCCGCAGTATCATTTTCAACTGGCGATCGACGCCGGCTGTAACGCCTACGCCGCACCATTGGGGTCCTTGGAGGCCGGAGCCGCCCGGTTCGCCGGTCGCATTCCGTTGATCCTCAAGCTCAACAATCACGATGTGCTGCACGATGACAAAGACCCACTTCCCTCGGTCACAGGGAGTGTGCGTGACGCGCTTCGCCTTGGATGTTGCGCGGTTGGATATACGATTTATCCAGGATCCTCCCATTGCACCTCCATGTATGAGCAGCTTCGCGCAATTGCAGAGGAGGCGAAGGGTTGCGGTCTGGCGGTGGTGGTGTGGTCCTATCCCCGCGGTTCCGCACTGAGCAAAGAAGGCGAGACGGGAATGGATGTGGTGGCCTATGCCGCTCAAATTGCCGCTCAGTTGGGCGCGCACGTGATTAAGGTCAAACTACCCACGGCACACTTGGAACAGGCTGCCGCAAAGAAAGTCTATGAGGCAGAGCAGATCTCGATCAAGACGTTGCCGGAGCGCGTCAAGCATGTGGTGCAGAGTGCGTTCGACGGGCGGCGCATCGTCATTTTCTCGGGGGGCGCCAAGAGCGACGAGAAGTCGGTGTACGAAGAAGCCCGCGCCATTCGTGATGGGGGAGGGTTTGGCTCCATCATTGGGCGCAATTCTTTTCAGCGGCCGAAGGCGGATGCGGTGAAGTTCCTTCAGACGATCATGGGAATTTACGCTGGAGACATTCAGTGAACAAGGGACTCGGACGCTCACTCTTCCGGCAACAGCACCGGGACGTGGAGGGAGAGTGAGAGAGACGCCATCACGGTCCTGGATCCTTCCAGGACTGTTGATCATCTCAGGGATCGTGATTGGCGTCATTGCGGCGTCGGAGTTCGAATGGATGCCGAACGGCCGCGCCGTCCCGCAAATCGCTCCGGTGGTTCCTGCACGGCCTGTTACGACTGCCATCCAGCCCACCTTGCCGGGATCGGGGGGACAAAACTTCGTCGATATTGCGAAAGCGGTCAAGCCCGCCGTCGTGAATATCTTCGCGACAAGAAGCGGGAAGGGAGAAGGCGGAATGCAGGGCCTTCCCTTTGATGATCCGTTCTTTCGCCGCTTCTTTGGAGAAGAATTCAATAAGCGGTTCGAAGCGCCTCGTGAACGCAAAGAACGGGGAATGGGGTCGGGAGTCATCGTCGATGCCGGTGGGGTGATCATCACGAACAACCACGTCGTAAGCAAGGCAGACGAAATTAAGGTGTTTCTC
>DAISKX010000500.1:0-3599 GCA_036820725.1 Nitrospiraceae bacterium | reverse complement strand
CAACAACAAATATCCGCGCTCGGCGCACTCGTGCTGCTCGCGTTCCAGCAACCGCTGGGCACGACCGAACCACCCGGTCGCGCGCCCCGTCTCTCCGCGAAAGAAAAGACGCATACCTAGCCAGAATGCGCAGCGGACAGCTCGCACGCCTTCGCCGGCGTCCAGATACGTCTGATGTGCGCGCTCGAGCGCACTCAGATAGTCGTCGTCTCGACCGATCAGATATGCCGACATCGCCAGCAGTTCGAGATCCTCTGTTTTCAGGGGAGTGGTCCGATCGGCAAGCGAGAGGCACCGGTAGGCATCACTCCACGCCCGACGCCGATAGGACTCGCGACCCTGTTTGAGTTTTGCAAGCATGTCCACGATCACTGGCTTGAACTGGCTCGGGCGCAGGTCAAGAGCACATGTTCCGGATGGCTCCGCTCACGCCGCTTAAGTTCGTCTTCAGCGGTGCGTGCGCGCGTTGGAAGGCACAAACCGGTGCGAAATCTCGTGCATGTGCGCGATGCTCCAGAAATCCGGTGCGCGTAGCATACGGTAGAAGCTTCTGAAGCCGATCGGTGAGCCGATTAAGCAAATGCGGGCTCCGCTTTGCGGTAATCAGTAACGTGGGGGCTCGAACGCCGCGCACCTGGCCCGCGTCCAAGGGCGCGAAACCGGATCCAAGGAACTCTGATTCATTAACCACTTCACATGGTTAGTTGCTCCGTCTCATAGGGGTTTCGCATCGTACCCACGTGGGTCTGTCCATGTCGAGTCCTTCGAGGAGCGTATAGCGGCGTTTTTGACCACCGACTTCGTGTGTCGCAGCAGCGAATCCGTGTTTGCAGCAGAAGCGTTCGTGAATAATGCGGGTTAAGCAGGTGTAGAAGCCATTGCGAGCTGAGCCATGCAACGCAATGCTGCCTAACGACCCAAGCTCAGGAACCCGGTCCGGGAGGGGCCACGCTTGCAACCACAGCGCGATGGCCGGGTTCGCTGTAGCGCATGGTTAGGCGTTGCGGTTATTTTGAATCTTGTCGAGGTCGCGCCGAAGCGACAGCAGACACGTTCAACCACCTGCCGCCACGCTTAGCCCAGCCTGCTGTCACGGAATTTTTCATCGAAATCTCCCTTCCCTGAATTAAGGCACGCGCATCTACTTGGTAAGTTACGATCGCAGCGTCCTGATTCAGCATGGTAACTCGGAAATCGCTGAGTCGATAGTCTTTCAGGTCGGCCCCGCTTAGAAACTCCAACAGCTCCGATTTTGTCCGCTCCTCTCCATCAGGGAAGATGTCATAAAAATCTTCAGCCAGATAGCTTGCAAACCCATTCAAATCTTTCCGTTTAATCAAGCTCCATGTCTCATTTTCGTAGGCGATTAATGTGTCCGCCGGAGAAAGGCTTTCTGAACGAGTTCGTTGATCCTGCATTTGGACACAAGCACCACTCATTAGAGCAACCGTGAGCACTGCCAGTAAAAGAAGTCGTCTCATGTTTCGTCGATGTTCATATAGGACAACGCCTAACGTCCCGGTTCAGGCGCGCGCCGCTCGCGGCGTGTCGTCATGCAACCGGCGGTTAGAAAAGCGAGTTTATCAATGAAAACCTTAAAGCCTCTGGCGAACGTCCGCACCGCTGCTCTCAGCGCCTTCTGCCACGGCCTGCCGCACATGGTTAGCGATCTTTGAACGATATGTCTCAAGCTTGGCCACAAGCTCATACTTATCTGCCGTTTCGATTGTGAGCGTCCTGAAATCCTTCAGGTCAAATGGAATGACATCGCCTCCGCGAATCATGTGCACAGTGGGCTTCTCACTCACTGGAGCGTAGCGGGGGCGACAACGTCAACTGGAACGCCTTGTTGGTCGTCATGCACCGGACTTTTGCACAGGGGACAGCATGTTGGCATCTCGCGCCAGCAGCCATTTGCCGTCTTGCTTCTGGAGGATGGAAAGCGTATGCCCTGCTCGCGTGATGGGCGGAGCACCGCCGGGCAGAGTGACCACGACCGATAGTTTGGCCCACATGAATGCCCATTCTCCGAATATCTTGATCTCTTGAATCTCACTCGTGCCGTCGAACTGCGGCGGTTCTTGATCCGATTGAGTTGCCGCTGCTGCCGCGAACGACGATTTTCCCATCATGGGTGGTCGGCCAGGGAGCAGAAATACGACATCGTCCGTCATTAAGCTCAGGACCGTTTTGATGTCACCTGCCTTCGTCGCCATCATCCATGTTGTGACCAGCTGACGTATCTCGCGTTCATCATTTTGCATGCTTGCTCCTTGATGATTCGACCATTATGGGAGCTGGGATAGAGACCGTGGTCCGACGCTCTCTTGCGGCAATACCTGTTTCATCCAGGAACTTCTACTCTGCGCGGAACATCACTCCCTCGCATACACCTGTCAAGAATCGGTCCTTCAATGAGGTGGTGGGTTCTCTCAATTTATTTGAGCTCTCTTTCGTAAGCTGACATTGGTTCCGGCAACCTTCTTGCGGTATTGCGCCGGGGGAAGACCGAACTCGCGCTTGAATGCACAGGTGAATGCGGCCTCGGATTCATAACCAACGTCCACTGCGATCTGCTTATGCGTGTGCTTCAGAACCACTTTGATGTTGTCGCCGATTTCAAAGTCAGTCTGGACAAGTGCCCGGAGGGGCTCGCGTTTCACCTCAATCGTTCCTTGGTCATCCGGAACGAACGTCACATCTCCTTGAGATATTCGTGCACGAAGCGGACCGCCATGGCGCCTTCGCCGACGGCCGATGCGACGCGCTTGACGGAGTCAGACCGAACATCCCCGGCGGCGAAAACGCCGGCGCGGCTCGTCTCCAGTAAGAATGGCTGCCGCCGGCTGGTCCAGTGGGGGGACTGTGCCAGGGCCGCCCCGGTCCGGATGAAGCCTTGTGCGTCTCTTTCGATCTCCGAAGGCAGCCAGTCCGTCCGCGGTATGGCCCCGATGAAGCTGAATACCGCCGAGGTCTCTATGGTTTGCTCCTCTCTCGTCTTGCCGCTGAGAATATCGACTGCGCTCAAGTGGCCGTCGCCCCGCATGCGCTGAATCGTCGTGGTGGAGTGCACTTCAATGTTGCGAGTCTGCTCGATCCGCTTGGCCAGATAGCTCGACATGTCCTTGTATAGATCTTGGCCGCGGATCAATAGGAGGACCCGCCCTGCGTGCTGTGCCAGAAAGACGGCTGCCTGGCCGGCGGAATTGCCGCCACCCACCATCACCACCTGCTGCCCTTTACACAGTTGCGCCTCGGTCACGGTCGCGGCGTAGTACACCCCCCTTCCTTCAAACTGTTCACATCCCTCGACGGTCAGTCGGCGGTAATCGACGCCGGTCGCGATCAGCAGACACTTGGTGGTGACGCTTTCGCCCCCGTCGAGGTGCACCACCGGGTAGGTCTTGTCGAATACGAGGCCGCTCACAGGAGTGGCGATGGCGAGGCGGGCTCCGAACTTGTTGGCCTGTATGATCGCGCGGTCGGTCAGCTCGCTACCGGTCAGTCCCGTCGGGAAGCCAAGATAGTTCTCGATCCGCATGCTGCTCCCTGCCTGGCCACCGGGCGCCGAACGCTCCAGTACGAGGGTCCTCAGTCCT
>DAISKX010000499.1:0-3615 GCA_036820725.1 Nitrospiraceae bacterium | reverse complement strand
TGAAGTGAGAAAGGCGATCATTCCGGCTGCCGGCCTAGGCACCCGTTTCCTTCCTGCGACCAAGGCCTCCCCCAAGGAAATGCTGCCGCTTGTCGACAAACCGCTGATTCAGTATGTCGTCGAAGAAGCGGTCGCATCCGGGATCGAGGATATCATCGTCATCACCGGCCGCGGAAAACGCGCGATAGAAGACCATTTTGATCGTTCTCTCGAACTCGAAGAAAATCTCAAGGGCAGTGGGAAGGCTCAGGTGCTGAATCAAATCCGGCATATCTCCAGTCTGGCGAATTTCTGTTACGTCCGGCAATCGGAAGCCCTGGGCCTCGGGCATGCCGTGCTCTGCGCGCAGCATCTCATCGGCGATGAGCCGTTCGCGGTAATCCTGGGCGACGAAATTATCGACGCGCCGGTTCCCGCCCTTGCGCAGCTTATTCATATTTATAAGAAGAGAAAAGGCGCCGTGCTCGGCGTTCAAGAAATTCCCCGGCAGGAAGTCAACCGCTACGGCATCATCTCGGCCCGGCGCATGGGCGGAGGCCTGTATCGTGTAGACGATCTCGTGGAAAAGCCGTCCCCTACGGATGCGCCATCCAACCTGGCGGTCATCGGTCGTTATGTGTTGCCTCCCGAAATTTTCCCCATCTTGCGCAAGACACAGCCCGGAAAGAACGGAGAAATTCAGTTGACCGATGCGTTACGCCAGTTAGTCAAGCAAGCCCCGATGTTCGCGCACGAAGTCGAAGGCCATCGGCATGATGCAGGCGATAAATTGGGGTTCCTCATTGCCACCGTCGAGTTCGCGTTGAAGAATCCTGCCCTCGGCCCCGCATTCGGGGAGTATCTGCAGCAGCGTCTCCGGGCCTCGGCAGCGACACGTCGTAGCGCGAATGGCCGCCCGTCCACCCTTCGAGAACGTGCCGCGAGCAAAGTATGACAGCTGCCCTGGTCCGGGCAGCAGATTCCTTGCCGTCCTGATGCCGGCAGGTAAACCGCTTCACCCTCACAACAGGTAACCAATGGCAGAATCATCCGAACAGGATTTTCAGGCCGCGCAAAATATCGAACCGCCGGACCAACTTCCATTGTTGCCGGTGCGGGATATCGTGGTGTTTCCCTACATGGTGCTGCCGTTGTTCGTCGGACGGGATATGTCCATCAAGGCCATCGAAGCGGCGCTGGCTGGAAATCGCATGATCTTCCTCGCCACACAACGCTCGTTGGACGTGGAAAACCCGAAGCCGGAGGAGATTCATGCCGTCGGCACAGTCGGCATCATCATGCGGATGCTGAAGCTGCCGGACGAGCGGATCAAAATCCTGGTGCAGGGACTGACCAAGGGAAAAATTCAGGACTA
Source organism: Nitrospiraceae bacterium (assembly GCA_036820725.1). GTDB lineage: Bacteria > Nitrospirota > Nitrospiria > Nitrospirales > Nitrospiraceae > DASSBQ01. The sequence goes on along the minus strand of DAISKX010000499.1, from coordinate 2,261 downwards.
TATCCAGAGCGATCCCTATTACTCCGTCCGGATCGAGAAGCTGACCGAGGCCAAGCTGGTCGGCTCTACCCTCGAGACGGAAGCCGTGATGCGGACCGTCAAGGAACAGATCGAAAAGATCGTCAGTCTCGGCAAAGTCTTGATTCCAGATGTAATGGTGGTGATCGAAAACCTCGAGGATCCCGGTCGCCTGGCCGACATGGTCGCGTCCAATCTTGGGTTGAAAGTCGATGTGACGCAGGCGGTGCTGGAAGTCGTCGATCCGATCGAACGCCTGAAGCATGTCAGCGAGATTCTCGCCAAAGAGATCGAAGTGCTGTCCATGCAACAAAAGATCCAAGCCCAGGCGAAGGGCGAGATGGACAAGACTCAGCGGGAATATTTCCTTCGCGAACAGCTGAAGGCGATTCAAAAAGAGTTAGGCGAACTCGACGAACGGGCCGAAGAGGTCGCTGAATTCCGGAAACGCATCAAAGATGCCAAGATGCCCGAGAAGGTCCTCAAGGAAACGGAAAAGCAGCTCAAGCGATTGGAGAAAATGCATCCGGACACGGCCGAGTCCGCTACCGTCCGGACCTATCTCGAATGGATGGTGGAACTGCCCTGGAATAAAAAATCGAAGGACAATCTCGACTTGAAAGCGGCGATGAAGGTTCTCAATGAGGACCACTATGACCTCGAAAAAGTCAAAGAGCGGATCGTCGAGTATCTCGCCGTTCGAAAACTGAAAGAAAAGATGAAAGGCCCCATCCTGTGTTTCGTGGGACCACCGGGCGTCGGAAAAACGTCGCTGGGTAAATCCATTGCCCGCTCGTTAGGACGGGAGTTTGTCAGAATCAGCCTGGGTGGCGTCAGAGACGAGGCCGAAATCAGGGGCCACCGTCGCACCTATGTCGGGGCGTTACCAGGTCGTATCATTCAAGGGATGAAACAGGCAGGCACGACCAATCCGGTCTTCATGCTGGATGAAGTCGACAAAGTCGGCATGGATTTTCGAGGCGACCCTTCGGCCGCCCTTCTGGAGGTCTTGGATCCGGAGCAAAACAATTCGTTTACCGATCACTATCTCGGCGTGCCGTTCGATCTCACCGAGGTGATGTTTATCACCACGGCCAATCTGATCGATCCGATCCTTCCGGCTTTACGGGACCGCATGGAGATCATTGAGATTCCCGGCTATACGGAGGAAGAGAAACTGGGGATCGCTCAAAAGTATCTGATTCCGCGGCAGATGAACGAGCACGGCATCACCGAGAAACACATCCGGGTGGCAGAATCGGCACTCAGGCAGGTCATCACCCACTATACGCGAGAAGCGGGTGTCCGGAATCTCGAGCGTGAGATTGCCAATATCATGCGCAAAGTGGCGAAGAAAGTAGCCGAGGGAAAAACCCAATGCCATACGGTTGACCTAGAACAGCTGCACAAGTATTTGGGCGTACCGAAGTTCGTTCCTGAAGCGGAACTCGAGAAAGACGAGGTCGGCGTGGCAACGGGACTCGCATGGACCGAAGCAGGCGGCGATGTCCTGTATATCGAAGCGACGGTGATGAAGGGAAAAGGACAGCTGACCCTCACGGGCCACCTGGGGGACGTGATGAAGGAGTCGGCTCAGGCCGCATTGAGCTATGTCCGATCGCGCGAGAGATCGCTGGGCATCAATGCCGACATGTTTGCCAAGAACGACATTCACATCCATGTGCCGGCCGGAGCGATTCCCAAAGACGGTCCGTCGGCTGGTATCACGATGGCCACTGCCATCGCTTCCGCCCTCGCGCAAATCCCAGCGCGCCGCGACTTGGCGATGACCGGTGAAATTACCCTGCGTGGCCGCGTGCTCGCCATCGGCGGCCTCAAGGAAAAGATTCTCGCCGCAAAACGCGCGAAGCTCAACACGGTGGTCTTGCCCAAGAGAAACAAGAAGGATCTCGAAGAAATTCCGAAACATCTCCTCAAAGGAATAGAACTGGTCTTTGTTGAAACGATGGACGATGTGATCCGGACGGCTCTCCGGCGTAAGGCTCCAGGGTCCCGGAAAGCCAGGTCGCCGAAGCCTCAGCAGAATAAATCCGCCCGTCCCAATAAATCCAAGCGTGCTGCGAGCTCCTCCGGTCGAAGTATGAACTTGCCGGCAGTCTCACCGCCGTTGTCCCACTAGCCCGCATTATTCATGAGGGTTCGTGACGAAACCGCCGAGACGCCATGCGAGGTCCGCGACGCGAAGAATAATGAGGTTCACGACGTGCAGAATAATGCACGTC
>DAISKX010000498.1:0-3622 GCA_036820725.1 Nitrospiraceae bacterium | reverse complement strand
CCATGGTCGGCACCAGCGTGCGCGACAGGATGAAGGAGGCGAGCATCGCGATGATGACCGCCTCCGCCATGGGTTTGAACAGGTAGCCGGCGACACCGCCAAGCTCGAAGAGCGGGAGCCAGACGACCGCGATGCAGAGGGTGGCGACGAGCGTCGGGACGACGATCTGATTGGCGGCGTCGATGATGGCCTGTTCGAGCGGCTTGCCCATTTCGATATGGCGATCGATATTCTCGATCATCACGGTCGCGTCGTCGACCAGAATGCCGACGGCCAGCGCCAACCCGCCCAAGGTCATGACATTGATCGTCTCTTCGAGCAGGTGCAGGCCGATGATTGCGGTCAGAATGGAGAGCGGGATCGAGGTCCAGACGATGACCGTGGCTCGCCATGAGCCGAGCAGCAACAGCACGATGAGACCGACCAGCGCACCGGCCATCAGCATTTCATGCAGGACGTCCGAGATCGAATCCTTCACGAAGGTCGAGGCGTCGTCGAGGAGCTTGATCTCCACGCCCTCTGGAGAGATTTGCTCGGCGCGCGGGATCATCTTCTTGATCCCATCGACCACGTCGAGGGTCGAGGCCTCCGTGCTCTTCATCGCGACGAGGATGACGGTCTGTTTGCCCTTCACCAGCACCGCGTTCTGTTGCACCCGGCCCATGAGTTGCACCGTGGCGACGTCGCGCAGATAGATGAATGCGTTGCCTTCCCGCTTGATCGGAATATCGTTGAAATGCTCAATCTTCAACGGTGACGCGTTCGTCAGGACGATCCAGTCGGTCTCCTTGATCTTGATGTCGCCGGCCGGCAGCACGAGGTATTGCTTCATGAGGGCATCGTGAATGTCCGACGGAGTAAGGTGACGGGCGAGCAATTTCTGCTGATCGAGGTTGACCATGACCTGCATGTCCTGGCCGCCGTATGGGTGCGGCAGGACTATCCCCGGTACCGTCACGAGCAGGGGGCGGATTCGCATATAGACGAGATTATAGAGCTCCGCGGGCGTCATCGTATCGGAGCTGATTTGGAGCATGGCCACCGGTATGGAGGAGGGCGCGAGACGCATGACCATGGGCGGCGAAATATCGGGCGGCAGCGCCTTGACCACGTTCTGCGCAATGCCCACGATATCCGCTTCGGCCCTGCCCACGTCGACTCCGTCCTGGAGATAAATATTGGTGATGCTGCTGCCGAAGTAGGAGTGACTATGGATATACTTGATGCCTTCCACCGTCGAGGTCAGGAAGCGTTCGAACAGATACGTGATGCGCCCTTCCACCTGCTGCGGCAGCAGGCCGCTGTAGATCCAGACCACGGAGGTGACGGGAATAGTGATATTCGGGAAGATGTCGGTCGGCATGTGGAACACCGTCTTGGTGCCCAATAGCACGATAAGGATGGTCATGACGACGAAGGTGTACGGCCTGCGCAGGGCAATGAGGACAATGGCATTCATGCGCGAAGTCTGCCAAAAGCGGTTTGATTTTCTGTCATGGTGGACGCCACCTACCTAAGTGCCCTCTTTGGTCTCTGGGATCAGGGTGCCGCCCTGACTGTAGCAAACTGTAGCAAAGTGCTTACCAATCATCCTATCCCTCTGCATACGGATAGACAATGACAGGATGTGCGCAATTTATTGGCATAATATCCGTTGGTAGCCCTCTCGAAGATCTCGAACCGCAAATCATGAAGTGTGCGGGTAGTGCATTTGACAACGAGCGCATCGTGCGGAATCTCACAATTTCGCGAGGCGCGTGGGCTATGCGTTTGGCCAAGAAGTGGTAGAGAATTCGTTAGAAATGTGGCACTTGAATTGATTTTCTACAGGCCATCGAATGAATACTGCCATGGGTATTGATCTTGCTCCTACTCCATATGATTGATGATTGGCGGCAATGTGGCAGAACGCTCAGAGATCAGCAGTCATGACCGCGAGAATCGGTTCGGGATCAGTTTTACCGGTAAGACTTTACTCCCATAAGATCAGGAAGATCAGGAAGAGGAACACACCATGAGGGGAAGTCGGAGATTTAGCATGGCAATGGGTATCGTAGCTGGATTCATAGGTGTCGTTGCGACCGGGGAGCCTGTTCAGGCTGAAAACCTGACGGTTGCGGCAGCTCATAGTTTGAAGGGTGCCTTCCAAGATATCGTGCCGATGTTCGAGAAAGAATATGGTGTGACGGTACAGCTTGTGTACGGTCCGTCGCAAACGCTTCGCCGGCAAATTGAACAGGGAGCTCCCATCGATGTATTTCTTCCAGAGTCGTTTGAGGAAGTCGAGAAACTGCAAAAGAAGGGCATGACTCTCAACGGAGGACCTCGCATCTTCGCGCAGACCTCTCTCGTGCTCGTCATGGGAACGGCCTCCCCGGCAACATCGATCCCCTTTCGCGAAGTGTTTCCTGATCGGGCAATCCGTATTGCCCTCGTCGATCCTACAACGTCAGCATTGGGAGAAATCACGGCCAGGGCGCTCACAAAGCAGGATCCCGCGTATAGAAACCGTTCCCACCTCATCCTCGCGCAACATAGTGAAGATATAGTGAATCTGGTTCGCACAGGGAAGGCGGAGGTGGGTATCGTCTACCGCGTGGATGCGATCAACAGCGGGCAAGTGCGCATCATTGATGAAGCTCCGGCCGGAAGGTATACGCCGGTCCAATTCGGGGAAGCGGTGGTATGGACCTGTCGAGACGCATCCCTCAGTGTTGCGGAAGACTTTTTCGATTTCATCATGAGTCCCCGCATACAGAAACTCCTGCTCACGTATGGATTTGATCCCATGCCATCGAACGGGTCAGGGGCCGAGGTCAGAAGCATTGAGCATAGGCCGTAGAGGGAGAGGCATACATGGGCGCCACTAAAGAAGATCACTGGCGCTATTCCTCCCGCTGTTAAATTACTCTACCGTGACACTCGTCACTTCGACGGCTCAATTGGTCCGTACCACTCCCCTGCATATGGCGCAATTAACAAAGCTGTAACCGCCCCTGATTCCAATCCCAGGCTTTCCAATGGCCATTTACCCAAGGGATCGAATACGTGGAGTATGGTAGAGCGATCGTCATCTCGATACCAATACCAGCCCTCTTTTGTTGGCGTCTTCTTGGTCCAGGAGGGTCTGCATTTACGGGGGATGAGTGGCTGCGGAATCGGACCGAGTCTTCTCCTTACCGAGTCCCATAGGGGCTGCCGAGATTATTGTCGATGGGCATACTGGCAGTGTCCGTATATTTCAACGGGATACTAATTGATTTTTTCTTACCTTCCCGTAAAACCTCGACGACGACCGTATCTCGGCTCACACTCTGAGAATCATTGGGCTGCATCAATGGACTAGCCCAGCGGTATTTCATCCTCTTTCAATTCATCTACAACTGCGCCAGTCTGGGCGACGTACAACCATTTCATCTGCGAATCAGAGAGGACTTCCACCACCCGAGCCCGCTGGCCAGGTGTTTGATACCAGTAGAATCCGGTTTGAGGGCTTGCCGGTCGTCCAGGTTAATGCCTCGGGCATTGTAAATGAAGCCATGTCCGGATCAATTACAGGAGAGGGATTCAATTTTGCCCCTGGTCACAGTGGAGCAATGAAAGCTTGGCGGAGGCATGGCCA
>DAISKX010000497.1:0-3625 GCA_036820725.1 Nitrospiraceae bacterium | reverse complement strand
ACATCGGTGATGAGGAATTCGAATCGGCATGGGTCAGCTCTCTCCAACAGGGCGGTTGGTGGTCCAAGTCGGCGGCCGACCTCGTGATCGCCAGGTCCCGCCCGCCGTCGGCGTATGAACCGGCCCGGTTCGACGGGAGTGAGAGCGACTTTCCGCTGCATTTCTTCCCCTATCCCTCTCCCGCCCTCGGACATGGTCGAGGGGCGAACTTGCCGTGGCTCCAAGAATTACCCGACACATTGACGACGGCCGTGTGGGGAACTTGGGCGGAAATCAATCCGGCCACGGCCCGTTCATACGGGATCAAGCAAGGGGACATGATTCGCATCACCTCACGGCATGGATCCGTCGAAACACCAGCGCTTCTCTACCCCGGTATCAGGCCGGATGTCGTCGCAATGCCGCTGGGCCAAGGGCATACCGAATACGGTCGTTATGCCCGGCATCGCGGAGCCAATCCCCTCTCCATCCTTGCCCCGCTTTTTGACAACCAGACGGGAACCTTGGCTGTCGGCGCGACTCGAATACGGATCGAGGCGACGGGCGAGGAAGGCAGGCTCGTCCTGATGGAGAACCCTCGGGTGAAGCCGGAAAACGAATTGCTGACGATCCGGCGCAGAGGCGCGTGATTGATTATTGAATTATTGCATCAGTGACCGCCTCACCTTCGCCTCTCCCCCCAGCGGGGGAGAGGTTGGGTGAGGGGCTGCGAAGGGAGCCGTCATGGGGGAGAAGAAGGACAATAAGCGCGAGCCGGGCGGGACTCGTCCCTACAAATGGGAAATGGTCATCGACCTGGACCGTTGCACCGGCTGCGAGGCCTGCGTCGTCGCCTGCCGCGCGGAAAATAACGTTCGGATATCAGGAGAAGAGGAAGCAGCTCAAGGGCGCGCGATCAACTGGATCCGGATCGAACGGTACTGGGAGGGAGAGTATCCGAATGTGAAAACCAAATTCATCCCGGTCCTTTGCCAGCACTGCGACAATGCTCCCTGCGAACCGGTCTGTCCGGTCTACGCGTCCTATCACACTCCTGACGGCCTCAATGCGCAAGTCTACAACCGGTGTATCGGCGTCCGGTACTGCGGGAATAACTGCCCCTACACAGCCCGCCAGTTCAACTGGTTCGACCCACACTGGGATACGCCGCTGGAGGAGCAACTCAATCCGGACGTGAGCGTACGGCAGAACGGGATCATGGAAAAATGCACGTTCTGTGTCCAACGCATCAGACAAGGAAAGGAAGCGGCGGAACGGGAGGGCCGCCAGGTGCGGGACGGTGACATTACTCCAGCCTGTGTGCAGTCCTGCCCGACGTCGGCGCTGGTGTTCGGCGATCGTCACGATCCGAACAGTCGTGTCGCCAAGATGGCCGGCGGCGGGCGGGGTTTTCACCTCTTGGAATCGCTTGGCACTCAGCCGGCGATCACCTATCTCAAACGGTTGGACTGATGAACGTCGCGCGTGATGCCTGGCATGACATGCCGAAGATCAATCGTGATCTTTTGGCCCCCCTCTCCACGACGGGCCGGGGCTATCTCCTGCTTGTCTGCTTGCTGGGAACTGTGGTGGCCGCGGGCGCTGGAGCCTGGATGTACCAGATAGAAACCGGGATCGGGCAAACCAACCTGCATCCACCTATTTTTTGGAGTGCCTATATCGCCTCGTTCGTCTATTGGATCGGCGTGAGCCACTCGGGCACATTCATCTCGGGAGTGCTTCGGCTTTCGAAAGCGCAATGGCGCCGGCCGATCACGAGGATTGCGGAACTGATGACGATCATTTCCGTCATGATCGCCACCCTGTTTGTGTTCTATCACCTGGGCCGGTCCTGGAGATGGTACTACCTGATTCCATACCCCAACCAGCGGGAGATCTGGCCTGACTTCCGGTCTCCGTTGATGTGGGATGCAACGGCTGTCTTTACGTATGCGACCGCCAGCACCATTTTCCTGTATCTGCCGCTGATCCCCGACTTCGCCTTGGCACGCGATCGAATCGGCGGATGGCGCACATCCGTGTATGCGGCGCTCAGTCTGGGGTGGCGCGGCTCGCAAGAGGAGTGGGATGCCCTTCAAACGGCGATCCGCATCATCACGCCGCTGATCGTGATGGTGATGGTGTCGGTGCACTCAATCGTGGGATGGGATTTCGGCATGTCCCTCGTTCCCGGCTGGCACTCCTCGATTATCGCGCCCTATTTCGTGGTGGGGGCTGTCCATTCAGGACTGGGCATGGTGGTGATCGGCCTGTATCTCGTTCGCCGCACATACGGAATGCAGGACTACATCCGCCTGGAGCATTTCGACAAAATGGGTAAGCTCATGGTCGTCACCACGCTGACGCTTGCCTATCTCTATTTCGCCGAACAGTTGACCATCTGGTATGGCCGTATTCCCGATCACGTGGTGGTCCAGAATTCCTTGATGACCGGCCCTTACTCCGTTCCCCACTGGACGATGATCGCGCTGATTTACATGGTTCCTCTCGCGACGCTGACAATCCCGGCCTTTCGTCGCTGGCCCTTGGGTCTGATGCTGATCGGCATCAGCATCAACGTAGGCATGTACATTGAGCGGATGCTGATCCTCACGCCACCCCTGGCTCATCCCCGCCTGAGCTACAACTGGAGCGACTATTTTCCTTCATGGGTGGAGTTGACCATCCTCACCGGCTCTCTGGCTTTGGCGATTCTTTTGTATGTCCTGGCGATTAAATTCGTGCCGATCATTTCAATATGGGAAGAGAAGGAAGGACGGATGCATGGACGCGAATCCGGCTAACGTGGAACTCGTAGGACTACTTGACCCGGACATCGATTTCGGCGCTCTCCTTGGTCGACTGGGAGACGCCGGTGTGCCGGGCGAGGCCATTGCCGTCCTCTCTCCACTTCCCCTGTCCCTTCGGACCCGCCGGTCGTCCAACCGGTTTTTGCCATATCTGATCACCATCGTCGCGGGCATCTGCGGCATCGGAGTGGGGGTGTTTTTTGCCGCCGGTACCGCCGCTCTGTATCCACTGATGACGGGAGGCAAACCGATTATCGCGGCGCCGGTCGTCGGGATTGTGTCCTTCGAAACCATGATGCTGCTGGCGGTCCTTGCGACTTTTCTCACCATGATCGCACGGGTGCGAGCCCTGCGACATGCTGTCATGAGAGATCCACGCATCGACGACGGCATGGTAGCGATTTCCCTGCGGCTGTCCCGAGAAGATCGTGTCCTCGTCGCCATCCGAGTCATACTCGAAGAAGCCGGTGCGAAGGACGTACGGGTGATCTCCCCTCACCCGCCGGTCGCAGAAGGTCGCGCGACCGCGGGGCAAGCCCTCGCGATTCTCGCCTGCATGTTCTGCGCTGCAATGTCAGGTTGTTCGCAGGACATGCAAGACCAAGCCTCGTATCAGCCACAAGAAGCTCCCCGTCTACACTCTCCGCCAGACAGCGTCCCCCGGCAGAGTCGCTCCGCAGTGGTCCCTATCCCGAAACGGATCGGACAGAACCCGAGTGACGGTGAGCGTCTGTACCGGATCAATTGCCTGCACTGCCACGGTCCGGATGGGTCCGGAGATGGGCCGGTCGCAGGTTACCTGAAGGAACTGCCCGCTAATCTGCGTTCACACAGAG
>DAISKX010000496.1:0-3626 GCA_036820725.1 Nitrospiraceae bacterium | reverse complement strand
ACAAGGGAATCAGGTTGAACAGATTGATCATGAACCCGGCATAGGCCAGCGCCATCATCAGGCCCTGCGACGAATCTGCGGCGTAGTAACAGCCGGCCGCGGCCAAGGTGCCGACGACCGGTCCGGCGATTCCGACATAGGCCTCGGTTTCGACATCGACCGGCTGTTCCTTCATCTGAATCCACGCTCCGACGAACGGAATGAAGGTCGGGGCTCCGACGGCAAGTCCCCGTTGCTTCGCGGCCAGGTAATGCCCCATCTCGTGGCAGAAGATCAGCAAGACAAACCCCACGGCATAGCGCCACCCGAAAATAAACGTATAGGCAAACATCGACAGGAGCATGGTCCCGGCGGTGAGCAGAACCTTGCCGAACTTGAGGCCGGTCAGGAGGAGCAGCAGGGTTTTCATGAGACCGGCGCCGGCTTCTTCTTAAAGATCTTGGTGAGAAGCGCCGCGAGCGCGATGATGCCAATGATGATGACCTTTTTAAAGGCCACGACCAGAAGGAGGAGTTTGGCCAAAAGACCGGACTTGAAGGCGGCTCCCGCGATGAGCGCGGCCAACCCCACCGCAGCCACTTTGTCCGTGGTGCTGTCGAAATCGGTGTATCGTTTACCATCGACGAAGTTCAGATTGGTGAGCAGCACGTTCGTGTGGGGCTTGAGTTGAGGCAGGTCTTCCAGCGAGCCGACCATATTCATGCTGATGTAGCCATGACGGCCCAGGGTGAGCGTATTGTAATTCACGCCGACCCCGCTCTGCTCCTGACTGGAGACGGCCCACACAACCTTATTATTGTGCTTGTCATAGCGGGGTTTTTCTTCCCAGCCCCGGACCGTGATCGGTGAAATGCCCATCTGTTTCCGCTTTTCGTTGGCGGCGTCGGTTCCTTCCTTCATAGAGGCCAGCATCGCATCCGCATCCCAATCGGCCGCGTCGTCGTCAGCCACATATCCGGAGTCGATAAAGCGGATCACGACAAACCACTGCGCCTGATCCCCGGCCCCGGTCACGAGGGCCAGTTCGGTACCGGATGGAAAGTTCCCCATGTCTTTCAGGGCGCGCTGTGTCTCTTTCTGGGCGAGGTATGAGTAGCCGGCGGGAAGCTTGAGCACTGCTTGCTCACCGAGTGTGACCTCGGCCGGCCCCTCCTGCCAGGCATAGGATGGTGGTGTCGGTTCAGCATAAGAAGGTGTGGGAACTCCCCACAGAACAAGAGCGACCAGGGTGAGCGGAAGAAACTGCATGATGCTGTCTCCTGCGAGTTGTCCACCAGTGGTTCTGCACAACCATCGGAAGGATCGTAAGGGAAGTATACGAGCTTTTCTCAAACTCGCAACCAACCGGATCATCCACGACGGAGCATTCATTCTATCAGTCGTGGTGATGACACGTACACGACGAGAAATCCTCTGGAGAATCCAGCCATCGAACATTGATCGAAAGGCCACGCGATGCTATAGTCCGCGCCCATGGCGACGGAACAATCGGTCAAGGCCTTGTTAATGGCGCTGACCGATCAGCCGGCCGCTGCGGTCTATGTCATCAACCGGCTGAATCCGGAATTGCTCTGCTTTTTCGCACCGGAATCGGCCAGGCTACACATCGACACAGCGATCCAACCTCAGATTCAGCACATGCCCAAGCGTTGGGATTGCGTCATCACGACCAATCCCGGCGATGTCATCCTCTGTCATCAAGCCCTTTCCCGTACGATTCACGACCTCTTTCGCACGTGGGAGGTCCATTTCGGAGATCTCGTCGTCGATCTCACCGGAGCCACCCCGGCGATGGCGGCAGCCCTCGCGTCTGCCAGTCTGCCGTGGACCTCGCGTCTCATTACGGTCACCAATATCGATGCCGGGCGCCCAAGCGAAGACGCACCGCTTCTGATCGACGGACAAGAGCGGCGATGGCTGCAGGGAAACCCTTGGGATGAAGCCGCCTTATTCGCCAGACGGGAGGCGTGTGATCTGTTCAATCGCGGCGCTTTCCGGTCTACACGTTTGCTCTTTCAGCATCTGGAGATGCGCGTGAGCGGGGGGCAGAAGCCATTGTATCGTGCCTTGGCCGATCTCGCAGATGGGTACGGACTGTGGGATCGGTTCCAGCACCGGCAGGCCTGGGACAAACTCAAAACAGCGGTCAAGGCGCTGGAGATGGCGTCTCTTTGGGGCGGTCCTCTCGGGCTCAAGCAGGTGCTCCCCGCCATCAAAGCCAACAACCTATTTTTGGAGAAGATCGTGCTCGATCCGGCCGAGGTGAAGGAAGGGATCGCCTTGGATCTCCTTGCCCATGCGCACCGCCGGGCCCTGGCCGATCACCACGGGGAAGCCGCCATGCTGACGCTCGTGCGGGCTCTGGAGGCCTTTGCGCAACGGCAGCTCTTCAAACAGTATAAAATCAAAACCTGGGACGTACGACCGGAGCAGTTGCCTCAGGCGCTGCAAGAAGCCTGTCGCACATGTTTTCTGGACGACGTGGATGGCAAGTACAAACTCTCGCTCCAGAGCCAATTCCGGACGCTGGCCGGGTTGGGTGATCAAATGGGACAGGACTTTCTCCGAGACTGGCCGAAGATGAAGCCTCTGCTCGATGCAGCGAACCATGCCGTGCTGGGTCATGGCTTCGAACCTGTCAAGATGGAGCGATTTCATCAGCTCTACGAGATCGTCGCCAGACTGACCGGGGTAGCCGATTCATCGCTGCCGAAATTTCCGGTCTTAAGTCTTTAGTGAAGCGTCGCTCGTAAAACAGTGTAAGACGGGTCAACCGTCAAGCGACATGTGTGAAGCGATGTCAATCGTCATTCGCGAAGAAATGAAGCGCCGTTCTTTGATTTACGGTTGACGAATGACGTTTGGCGATTGACGAGATATATCAGACGAGCGACGGGTTGATGGAAGTTCGCATCTACTACGAGGACACCGACTGTGGCGGGGTGGTGTATTACGCCAACTATTTAAAGTATTTTGAACGGGCGCGGACGCAGTATTTGGAAGAACGGGGCCTGTCTGTGGCGGGTTTGCGCGATCAAGGGACGCAGTTCATGGTTGTGCATGCGGAACTGGACTATCGCTCGCCTGCTCGGTACGGTGACACGTTGATCATCGATACGAAATTAGCCGCGGTGGGCCAGGCCTCCCTCACCTTCGCCCATGTCTTGCGCGAGCGAGCCAGCCAACGCGTCGTGGTCGAAGGATCGGCCAAGCTGGTGACGGTCGACGATGAATTGAAAGTGAAGCGGCTCGACAAACCCGCCTTGGCTGCGCTACAAGGACCTCCACAGACGAGGAGCTAATGGAAAAACTCGGAACCTGGTTGGCAATCGCCGGCGTGGTGATTGGATTTGCCGTGCTGGTCTGGCTGCTCTTCTCCGACAACTCCGCCGACAAGAAAAAGAAGAAGCCGTAAGACGTTCCGCCGATGGTTGACCCGCGAAAGTCCTGCTCAAAGTTTGGCTCGCTTCAGCGTCAGTTAGATTGGATCGTCTATCGCTGCAGGCTTGTCTCACCTGAGTCAGGGGAGCGGAGGTTGGGCAACGTCATCGTCGCAGCAGCCGGCTCCGCTCTTTCAGCGATAGATGCTGCTTGCTGGTTAGCACCGGCTCTGCGAGGAGAGTTTG
>DAISKX010000495.1:0-3630 GCA_036820725.1 Nitrospiraceae bacterium | reverse complement strand
GAGAGCTGGCCCCCCTGTACCGTACTCCTATCGGCGCCGTCCAGAAACCGAGTCATCGCCGGCCGGTCGCCATCGTACCCCGCGCGCATCTCACGCCGCAGTTGGCGGAAGGACGAATCGTATTGGATCTGGGCGATGACCGGTTCTGGCTCTTGCCCCGCGATCTCACGGACCGCACCATGTTTTTTACGATGCGTCACGGCGTGTCCCAAATCGAAAGCAAGACCCATCGCGTCGGACGGCGACTGGCCAATGTGCTGGACGCGGAACGCGGCATTCCCCGGGCCGATGCCGTGGGGGCTGCACTCGCGAAAATGGTCGGGGTGGTCGGCCAGCAGCTCGGCTATCTCCATCTGCACAATTATCTGGACCCGCACGACTTTCTTCATCTTACCAGCCGGAGTCCCAATACCGAACAACTCTGCCGACGAATTACGAAGGCGTTGATGCCGGAGAGCCCCGGTTCCGCAGGGACCGCACAAGCCACAACCGAACTCACATTGGAATCCCAGGACTTCGGCTGGGTCACCGGAATGGAGAAACAGGCGGAAGTCGAGGCAGCCGCGACGTCCTTCGGCGTCGACAGCAAGACCGCCAAACGTCTCATCAAACATCCCTTCTACAGCTATCCCGGAGGGCACTCGTTCTTCGATCTCTATCTCGACGTCATCGACGGTCTGCACCGGATGGGACGATCGCATCATGGGAAGGTCCTCTGCCTGTACACGCATAGCTCGACCTTGCGCGCGTTGCGGATTTATCTCGATCCCCGGCCGTTCCGAGAGGCCTTCACTGAATTTGGAGAATACAAGGAGGGGCAGGATAACGTCGTGCTGCTGGCGTTTGAAAACGGCCAGCTCTCCGGCTATTCCACGGCGGTCGGCCTGCTGGAAAGCGATCGCGTCGCCCGGGAAGCCTGGGTCACGGTGGAACGTCAGCGGAAGGATCGTGTCACGCTCAAACCGCGTCGTCTGAAGCGACTCATCGCGCTGGTGTCGGGCGGCGACTTCGCCGGCGCCGGGGCGGCGCTGAAAGAGTTGCGCGTGACCGGCCATCGCTTCGGGCTCGACGTGCTGTTCGTTCGACACGGATTCCTCGGGTTGGCCAACAATTGGATCGCCTCCGTGACCGAGCAAGACACCCGCGGCATGAGCAGCCATGCGAGCAGCCCAATCGGCAGCAGCCGATTCGAGGATTTCAAGGAAGAACACGTGCAGCAGGCCGCCATGCGCACGCTTGAACCATACATGCAAGACGGCGCAGTCATCGTTATGGGGGGAGACGGCAGTCTGCGCGGCGCGCGCGCCATCTACGAAACGTTCGGAATACAGGTCGTCGGCATGCCCGGCACCATCGACAACAACATCGATGGCACGACGTCGCTCGGCTTCCATTCAGCCGTGGCACTGGCCAATCAATCGATTGAATCGCTCAAGGCGACCAGCTCGGCCATGGGCAGCGTCTTCTTCGTCGAAGTGATGGGCGCCGGATCCGGCCACCTCGCGCTGGCCTGCGCCTATCAGGCAAGAGCGGAAGGGATTCTCGTGAACGAACATCCCGATCCGGATGCCTACATCGATGACATTATCCTGGGCACCTTGAAGAGAACTCTGGGCGTGCCCAACAAGAGCCATTTGTTCGTCGTTGCGGAGCGCACACCGCATCGGCACCACCGCGAGGGCGGTGTCCACGGGTTGGTGGACTATGTGGCGCACACCATCGCACAGTGGCCGCAACGCCGGGAGAAGCCCGCCCATTACGCTCTGACGCAGGCGACGAAAGCCACCATTCTTGGCCATACGCTGAGGGGGGCGCCACCGACGCCCGAAGACAAGACCATCGCCCAGCACCTGGCCTACGAAACCGTGCGCCGGCTGGTCGAACATCCGGAAACGATTGTCGGCAGCATGGTGGCCTACCGCGATCAGTCTACCGTCGACACCATTCCGCTCCATGCGGTAACACCGAAACAATTTGATTGGGAATTGTTTACCAGGATGCATGGAAACGAGCTTCAGCCGAAACAACTGTGAGTCGTGTTGCGCATCAGGCATCCGGTCTGGAAGGGATGGGACACTTTTTTAGCTGACCTTTACGAGTGCCGCACGACCTCGACCATTTGTCACGCCCACCCCGGCTCGCATCTTGTCACTCGCGTCGGCCGCTTCCCAAGTTTCTCACCGTACCCGCGTTGACCTCGGTTCACTCGCATGTTAGGGTCCTGGCGTGTCCATCCGGCACCCCCTTCTCGCTCCATGCACCATCGAACCATTATTCGGGCCGCCTTTTCCCTGATCATCGCGCTCCTCGTCGGCGCGGGCTTGCACGTCACCGGTTTCGCCTCCACTGAACTCGCTCCATCAACGGAGACAGACGCTTCTGTTCCGTCGGACGGAGTCCTGCAACCGGAGTCTTCGCCGGACATCGTTCAAGAGGGAGCAGAGCAAGCCTCATCGCTCGGCCGATATACCATCCCGCTGAAAGCCCGGCAGACGCTCAAGGCTATTCAGGATCGTCAGGGCGATCCTCCACCGGGCTATATCGGCGGTAGAACGTTTCAGAACCGCGAACGGAGACTTCCGCAGGGACACTATCGTGAGTATGACGTGAATCCTCTGATACGGGGGAAAAACCGGGGAGCCGAGCGGATCGTCATTGAGCGACGCACCGGCAAAGCCTATTATACCGCCGACCACTACAGAACCTTTGTGCCGATGAATTGAGGACGCATGACATTGACCGCCTTGCAATCGCCGAAAAAGCCATGGGCTCACCTTGTGGTGCTGCCTGAGAAGATCAAGTTAGATCCGCATCATCTGGTCCCTCTTCACTTCGTCGCCAGGATGATTTCCGGAGTGAAGTGCAAAACCAAGGCAGGGCTCTTGGATGAATTTGCCCGCGCCTTATCGTTTCCCGATTACTTCGGTCACAACTGGGACGCGCTGGAAGAATGCCTGGCCGATCTGGAATGGTTGCCGGCGCAGGGATATCTTCTGGTCGTAACAGACGCAGACCAAGTGCTCACGAAGCCGGATGAGGAAGACGACTATGAAACGTTGATCGAAATTCTGACCGAGGCAGGCGAAGCCTGGAGCACCAGAGAATTGCCCGATATGGCCCCAGGAGGCATTCCATTGCACACCTTGCTCACCGTGGCTGTTTCTCACAAACACAAACGGAAAAATTGGCTGGTCCCTCCGCTCGCCATTGAGAAGGGCACCGGCAATTCAAAACGATCGAGATCCTCAAAGATCCGGACTCGCTAGCGCACCACGATACCAAGGAGGGAACCATGGGCTTGATGGATCAATTGGGACAAGCAGCAGGAGGCATGTTCGGAACCGGAAGCAGCAACGCGGACCCTCTCACGCAGATCTTGGTCGGGCTCATGACCAAAAGCAGCTCTGTCGGAGGTCTGGACGGTCTGGTGGCCGCGTTCCAACGCAACGGGCTTACCGATATCGTGAATTCCTGGGTCGGTACCGGTCAGAATCTTCCAATCTCGCCGGCTCAAGTGAAACAAGGGCTGGGAACCGATGCGGTGAGTCAACTGGCGACCAAGGCCGGGGTCAGCTCCGATGCACTCAGCGCCAAGCTCGCTCAGCTGTTGCCGGAACTGGTCGACAAACT
>DAISKX010000494.1:0-3638 GCA_036820725.1 Nitrospiraceae bacterium | reverse complement strand
CGAAAACCGTCAAGGTCAAGGCTCTTCACGACGGGACGGCGGTCGCGTTTCTCTTGGAGTTTGCCGATCCGGCGGAGGACCCCGAAGACGCTGCTGCTCTCGAATTCATGGTCGGGGATACGAAGGCTCATTTTGCACATGGGCAGCCCATGGCTCAGGTTCAGGGTGGCCCCGTCAACATCTGGTATTGGAAGAGCAAGGATGGGAAGGGCATCGATATGAGTGCGATGGGCTTTGGGACGTTGAAAGCTCAGGCGCATCAGGACGTCAAAGCGAAGGGGGTCTTTCAGGGCGGAGCCTGGAAGGTGGTCTTCTCCCGTCCGCTGACGACGGCGCATCCGACGGAGGATACTCAATTCAAGCCCGGTGAGTTCAGCAGCATCGCCTTTGCACTATGGGATGGGAAGAAACTCGACAGCGGTCAGCCCAAAGAAAAGGGCTCTGAAAAAGCCGTCTCATCATGGTGGTATTTCCGTGCGGAAGCGCCACCGGATTATTCTCCCTATATTTACGCGCTGCTGGCCATCGTCCTGGCGGTCGGATTCGAATTGGTCCTCGTGAAGCGTTTAAAGAAGAAAGGGTCCTGAGCATGAGGACGTCGACAAGATTACGAGCGCTCAGCCTGGTTGTGGGTCTGATTGGCGTATGGGCCATGGTTGGCTCGGGATGTTCGATGTTTCAGAGTGAGCAATCCGCGAGAGGGCAACGTCTCTATGCCCATTATTGCATGCATTGCCACGGTGAGCATGGCCGGCAGAACGAGGGATTCAATTGGTCTTCGATGTCTGATCCGAAACCGAAGGACTTATCCAATAAAGAAGAGATGGGCACGTTCAAGGACGAGGAGATCTTCAACACGATTTCGCGAGATATGAAAGATACCAGCCCCGGCGGGGACAAAATTGGCGACGACGAATTCGCGGTTCCGACCATGCCGACGTTCAAGTACACCCTTTCGGAGGAAGAAATCTGGAGTATTGTGGGAGTGGTGCGCGCGCTCCATGGCAAGAAAATGGAGTTCAACGTCGAAGGGAGGAAAAAAGAACTTCAGGATGCTCTTCAGACTGGTCAGCAGAAGTACAATGAGGCGGTGAAAATCGCTGAAGAAGCGGAAAAGAAGGCCAGCGACGAGGCGGACAAGAAAGGCGTCGAAGTCGATGAATCGCTATACGCAAAAGAGCAGCAGGCCATGGTCCAGGCAAAGAAGGAGTTGGACCAAGCGCAGACCGGGTTTGCCAATTTCACAACGCGCCCTGGAAAGGGCGTCAATATCACTCGCCCGGACTTGACGATGAAGCCGGAAGTTGCCGCGAAGTTGGCGGATGTCGGCAAACAGCTGTACTTCAACAAGTACGGGTGCAATGGGTGCCACAAAGTGAATGATGAGGGAGGCAAGGTGGGCCCCGCACTCGATCGCGCCGGGTTCAGATTGAATCCGACCTGGGCTTATCGGTGGCTCAGAAACCCGCAGGCGATGAAGCCGGATACCCGGATGCCGAGCCTCGGTCTCAACGATGCTGATGCCAAGGCTGTCAGCATGTATCTCCGCACCCTCCGTGCACCAAAACCGGAGAAACCTCTCGGAAAAGTGGAAGGCTAGTCGGCTATCACCAGACGCTGGCCCAGATCCCCAAGAGAATGACGGTTCCTGCCCAGACGTGTTGCTTAAAGAGGGCAAACGCGATGTCCGGAGGGACGGGTCCCCGCAGCCTCAGCACCTGGAAGACAAAGCATAGTCCGACCACGGCAAGGACTCCATAGCAGAGCGGTCGCACGGCAGATAGGTATCCTGCCAGCCCAAGCAAGCCCAACATTGCCGCCAAACACGTTCCTACGGCCAGCCAGGCGTAGGATCCGAACAGGATCGCGGCCGACTTCACTCCAACGCGGCGATCGTCGTCGCGGTCTTGCAGGGCATAAATGGTATCGTAAGCGATCGCCCAGCATATCGTCGCGCCAAACAAGGCCCAGGCCGGTGCCTCCACTGTGTTTCGAGAGGCGGCCCACGCCATCACTGTTCCCCATCCAAAGGCAATCCCCAACACTGCCTGAGGGATAGGGACGATGCGTTTGGCATAGGGGTAGGCGGCAGCAAGGACAACTGCAATGGGGCTCAGGAGGATTGTCAAAGGATTGAGGAGAAGAACGAGACCCGCTGCCACCAAAAGGAGTACAGCGGCAATCGCACCGGCCTCGCGAAGGCCGAGCGCTCCTGAAGCCAGAGGTCGCATGCGTGTTCGAGTCACCTGACGATCGAAATCTCGGTCGGCCAGATCGTTGAGAATCACTCCCAGGCTGCGCATGACGAAAGAGCCGACGACAAAAATAGCGACCAGAGACAATGGAGGGTGTCCCCCATTTGCCAAGACAATTGCCCAAAGGCTTGGCAACAGGAGGAGGCATGTGCCAGACTGATTCCGTAGACGGATGAGGTTGCCCAGAGATGCCGCGAATGTCCGGTGTGGCGTATGATGAACGACCGGGGAGCGCTGTGACTCGATCACATCTTCGACCTTAACGAAGACCAAGGACCCTGTCAATTCAGGGTCAAAGGCAGCAAAGTATTATCAATGCCGGGAACCAGAACGATGCGAGACAGTAGGAGACTGCCGGGGGCGTCAGTTGTGCCTGCCCGCGGAATCGACCCATGGTCCGTTTTTCTGATACTCCTGCTCTTCTCACTGGTGATCAGCCTGTCTGCATGCACCCTGTTCACCGGTCGAGACAGCGCGCTCCACTACGACCTTCCCCTCACCGTTCAGATCCGACCGGATGCGAGCATCACAAGTGCCGTGTTGGATTACAGAGATGCGTGCGGTCAACCCAGCCAGGTGAAAATCGACGGCATCTTGCAAGAGACGCTCAAACGAAAACTCGGGATGGTATTCCAGCATGTCATCGTCGAGGCCTCCGCCGTGCCCGGTGCCGTAGATGGTGTGGTGGATGTCGGTCTGGGGTTGAAGCAACTGGAGCTGTTCGTCCTGCGGAAGGCCACTCGGGCTTATCCGGCGACGGTCACGCTGGGATTGGATTTTTCCTATAGCGATCTCGACGGAACCATCCGCCATAGTAAGAAACTCCAGAGCCAGAGTCGTGACGACGTCGGGACCACCAAAGACTCCTGCGAAGTGAAGGGGGTCGAGGCAATCGTTCAACAGGCGGCTGATCTCGTTGTCGAGGGGATGGCCAAGCAACTCGGCGACTCAACCAAGATACATGAGGCGGCTCAATCAGCAAAGGGTCGGAGGCGGGTCGCCGGTCAACCGGCTGGTCAACCAACCTCTGAACCAGCCGCGATGTCCTCATCCCCCGCGCCGGCAAGCCCAAGCGGGATCGAATCAGCCGTAGCGGCGCCGGCGGCGCAGTCCGCTCCATCCACGGAACGTCGCGAATCCGGACCGACGAAACTATCTTTTCGCACAATAATCCGCGACGAGAACCGCAATCAGGTGTTGGAGCGGAACGAGCATTTCACCGTGGAGTTTGAGATCAAGAATGAGGGGGGTGCGGCTGCGGATGAGGTGGAAGTGCATCTCAGCGGTCATCCAGCCGTGATCCAAAACCTCAAGCCTCCGGTGCTCGTCGGGACGATACGCCCCGGTGAGATCAAACGGGTCTCTGTCGCCGGTACATTGGGT
>DAISKX010000493.1:0-3645 GCA_036820725.1 Nitrospiraceae bacterium | reverse complement strand
TCCAAAGCCGTTGTGCCTCCGGCAGGGGAATGGCAATTCACGCCAAAGAGTCCTCGCGGAGGATCTGGGCGGTCATGACGGAACCAGACCGCTACCCGTCGGTTTGATTGCCGTCACTGAATATGAACAGGGCAAGCGCTGGCGGCCTCGTGTGCTCTCTCCGGGGCAAGCGATGCTCGTGTTGTTCAAGAATGCACTACTTGCTCGGGTGCGACCCGAGCTCTGCTTCTCGATTCTGCAGCGGGTTGTGCTTGGTGCATTAACGCTCAAAAGCAGACGGGAGGAGGCAGAGGGTGTGGTTCTGCCACTATTTCAACTACTTGGGGAAAGGAAGTCTCAGATCGCAGAAATGAAGCGAGGCGTACCGGAAAAGGGCACCCGATCAGGAAATCAGGTATAAGCCCCGATTCTCGGTAAAAGTCAACGCGAAGAATTGGCAAAGGAGAAAGCACGATGTTACCGGAGGCACGACGCGACGTATTGGTTCAGGAAGTAGGAGATGAAGTCGTGATTTATGATCGAGAGTGGGATCGGCTTCACCGTTTGAATCCAACTGCAGCCTTGATCTGGCGGCATTGCGACGGTAAGACGACCGTAACCGAGCTGGCCGAACTGCTACATCACGAGTTGAACCTGCCGTTAGATGAGGAATTGGCGTGGCTGTCTCTAGACCGGCTGGAGGATGCGCACCTGCTGAGTAGCCGGCTGACGCCCCCGACCGAAATAACGGGAGTCTCGCGACGACTGGTAATGCAACGGCTGGGATTGGCGGGTGGTGCGACCCTTCTACTCCCGGTCGTGACGTCTCTTCTAGCAGCTTGCGAGGATGACGCGGCAGGGCCTCTCGGCGTACAACCGGATCGGACACTTCACCCCGCGGGACCAAGAGAGGAATGCGCAGCCCAAGGCACAACGCAAAAAGTGATTCGTCAAGACGTTTCACGGATTGACGCTGAAACCACCGCTATCGAAATTCTAAGTAAACAGTGCGACGGAATCTGCAGACCGAAGAGCGGATGGTTTGTCTGCCGCGATTGTGTCCGTGACGAGCCAACGATAGCGAGGGGGAGACGTGTGACGGAGTGCGGTTGCGAGCGCCAGGTGATCGTTATTGTTCGGCAAACTTGCAAATGTCGTTGTGCCTGAATGAAGCCCGAAACCGTATAGTCGCTGGCCCGAGGTCACCTTCGGTGAGTAGCGCACTATCGTCGAGAACGTGGTTCAAGAGGATCACGATCCGGGGAGAACGATATCGACGGCCTCGAATATCTCCTGATTTCTCCTAAAAGCATCCATGAACGACGAGACCGATTCTGATGTAGAAATTTTAAAATCTTCTCGTTTCTGATCAGGTTGTCCATCCCAGCTAGGAGGTGATGTGTTGGTTCCTATGGCCGGGAAGAATGCTGGGTTCGCAGAATCGGATCCAGTGTCGTGTTTAAAAGGATATTATCGCGTCCGCGGCTCAATGAATCGATTCCTGCTATCAATCTTCATGGCTGGTCTACTAGCCAGCTGTCGGGACGAGCCGCAGCTCTTTGAGCCCGATGTGACGACAGTCTCTAATCTCGAGCTTCACGGAACAGCAAAGGAAGCTGCGACAGAGAAAGCTTTCGGGTTTGTGGAGGAGGTTGTCAAGGCTGAGGTCGGCAAACTCTTGCCTGGGGGAGAGGTCCAGATACACTGCCAGGCCAGGACCGATGGTCCGATTGAGCATGTCAAAAATGGATTCGATCAGAAGATTAGCGCCCCGGTTAGTCGCGTACATAATTGGAAAGATATGCCTGCTGTTATTAATTTCGACGTACAAACGGCACGTGTTTTTGGAGACAACCATAACGGGCCACCCCATGAAAACGACCATGAAGCGTTTATTGAGCTTCATTACGTCAGGGCTGATGATGCGTGGGGACCCCGACAGCCGGATCCTTTCGGCGGAGTGGCGGATGCGAAAAAGGACGAGGCTCCCTTTAGAAACAAGGTAACAACTACCACGGCTAGAGCGGTGTGCATCTTTTCTGTAGCTGGGCCACTTGGAGGCGACCTGCGATTCGAGGTAGACGGTCCTAATAGAAACGTAACGGTCCCGAAACCCCGACGATCCCGGTCTCTGAATGGACAGCTTTCTGGGGAGGACCGTCAATCCATCGGGGCCGAGGCTCAGGCTACGGTCCTTTTCGAGACTGGCGGTTCCGAGACTGGCCGTTTCATCTTCGAGCCGGTTGGAGAGGACTTTGTTCGAGTCTCCCCGATAGGCGGTCCGCTTACGATCGATCTGATCCACTTTTCAGCCATGCTAGCGCCGAAGCGCGCCTTTTTCCTTCCCCCATTCAGCGGCCAATCCCCGGGTATGAAGCAACTAGTGTCGGATCTCGCAGGCGATTTCGTAGCATCCAACGACTTTCTTCGCCTCCCGCCGAATGCTAACGCACGGGTAGACCTCACAATCGAGGGGGCGGCTCTTCTCCTCGGCTCTGGAATTTTCGCGCGATTTGACCGTGGGGGCGAAAAGACTCACATGGAGCTGCTTCGAGAGTATTTTGCCAATCCCATCGCGGTTCAAGTGGTTCCGCCCTCACACGCTCAACTGGGGTACGTGCCCCAGGTCACCTGCCGCGAATTGGTCGTGGGCGGTACTTCATTTGGCTGCGCCGGCATCTCGGATGAGCTCCGTGAGACGATTGAAGCTCTACCTCCAGATGTAAGACCATCTATCGGCCTTCGTATTGCAGTCAAGGGAAGCCTCGCGGACGCCGTGAATTTGGCTGCGCATACCCCCGGTACCGCGATCGCACAGATTGTGGAAGACGTTCCGACTGGAGAGCTCTTCGAACTCCCTATGACCATCTCCGCCTCCAGTGGAGGGAATGTCGAAGACATAGAAGTGGTGAAACATCATCTGCCGTGAATTTGGCTGCGCATATCCCAGGTAGCGCGATCGCCTGGATTGAGGCTCGCGTTGGGGCAGGTTTACATAAGATACGTTATGCGACGTTGTCGGACGGGGCGATCAGAAAGGGGTTCAGGATCCGCACTCTTCCGTACAGCCGATCTGACTGAAAGTCCTCTGAAATGAGCTCCTCCAGCCCGTAGACTTCCGCGTACGCCCACATGTGGGCATCGAACCACGGCAGTCCATAGGCCGCAGCGCCCCGCAAAGCCGTGCGCAAGACATCGTCATTCGGGTAAAGCAGCGTGAATTGAGCCAGGAGCTCCTCAGCCTCGCGTCGAGCGTCTGCGGGTTCCAGAATGGATTTCCCATCCTGAGCAGGCTTGGTCGTGGCGGCAACGAACTCTACGATCGCTTGATGAGCGATCCGTACCGAATCGCTGGCGATCCCTTCTTTCAGGATCCGTTCCGCGATTGACTGTTTTTCCGGATATCTGGGATCGTGTCGATAAACGAGGACGTTCGTATCAACGAGGCTTGCCACGTTGATACAACTCTTCGCGGGTCCAGCCCCGGCCTTCCGTGCCCGAGACGGGCGTCAGGGCCCGACCCTGACGCTCTCGCTCCCGCTGTCTAGCCGTAGCGCTGTCAAAGAGCTTCAAACGCTCTTCCTTCGAGAGTTTCGTGGGCCGCGCCTCTGCGGGAACGAGTCGGATCGCATCGCCGGCGGGCACCCAGTCGATCTCGTCGCCAGG
>DAISKX010000492.1:0-3657 GCA_036820725.1 Nitrospiraceae bacterium | reverse complement strand
AGCTTCGCCTACCATTTCTCCTAGTCGATGCGGTCACGTCTCCAACCTCTCCTGTCATTTGCTCAACAAAGTCAATAATTTGCCGTGGAAATCGGGGAACGACGTGTCAACGCATTCCGCGTCATCGATGCTTGTAGGATGCTCGGCGGTCAGCGCGCCAACCGCCGTGGACATAGCCACACGATGATCACCGTGGCTGGTGCAACGGGCACCCTTCAGGGATCCGTTCCGGTTATCCCTTCCCAGACCCTCGATAATCATCCCGTCTGGTTTCTCGGTGATGTGCGCGCCCATGGTTTGCAATTCACCGGCCATGGTCGCAATTCTGTCGCTCTCTTTCACCCGGAGCTCTTCGGCGCCGGAAATTTCAGATCGCCCGTCGGCGACCGCGGCGGCCACGCAGAAAACAGGGAATTCGTCGATGCTCTGTGGGATCTCGTCCGCCGCGATGTTCACGCCCCTTAGGGGGGCCGACTTGATTCTAAGATCCGCCACCGGCTCCCCACCCTGTTCACGTTGATTCAAGAGGCTTATGTCGGCACCCATTCTCCTCAGCACATGCAGGAGACCGATCCGAGTAGGATTGATTCCCACTCCGGAGACCATTATGTCGGACCCGGGCACAATCGCCGCACCTACCATGAAGAAGGCTGCGGCTGAAAAATCTCCGGCTACCGAGATCTCTTTCCCCCCCCACCGGACGGACGGACGGCCTTCAACCGAGACCGCAAGACCCTCTCGCACGAAGGGAATTCCGAGGTATTCAAACAATCGCTCCGTATGGTCACGTGACAGTCGTGGCTCGGTGACGCTCGTCACTCCCTCCGCATAGAGCGACGCAAGCAGGAGAGCAGATTTGATCTGGGCGCTGGGAACCGGAGTCCGGCAGGTCATCCCCCGCAACTTGGATCCGGTGATCGCGAGAGGGGCCAGCTCCCCCCCTTTGCGACCGGCGATGACAGCCCCCATCTGACGTAACGGCTTGACGACACGCCCCATCGGCCGGCGCCGGATCGAATGGTCGCCGGTCAAGACGGTAAAGAAATCCTGTCCTGCCAGCACACCCGTCAACAAACGAATCCCGGTGCCTGAATTGCCGCAATCGACCGGGCCATTCGCTTCGCCTAGCCCCCACATCCCTTTGCCGTGGACAATTAATCGGTGCTGGGTTTCATCGACACGCACGCCGAGCGCCCTGAACGCTCGCATCGTATTGAGACAATCTTCTCCTCTACAGTAGCCGGTGATCGGAGTCGGGCCATCGCCGAGCGCACTCAAGATGATGGCGCGATGCGTAATGGACTTATCACCCGGAACTGAAATGGTTCCCCGGAGAGGCCCACCGGGTGTAATCGTAAGTGTCGTCATAGTCGATTCAAGCCGGTCCGGATAATCGATGGTTCAACAGCTCCCGTTCATGCTTGGCATGTTCGAGCACCTTCTCCACTCCAGCAGCATCACCTGCATGAATGAGTCGCTTGAGTTCGGCCAATTGTCGCTCGTAGGTTTCGATGAACGACACCACGTTGTCTCTATTCCACAAAAAAATATCTCTCCACATTTCCGGAGAACTGGCCGCAATCCTGGTGGTATCTCGCAACCCTCCACCGGAATGACCGGCAATATCCAGTTCGGGGATGCCGTGATCTCTCACCTCAGCCAGCGCACTCATGAGCGCGAAGGCAGCCACATGCGGCAAATGACTGACTGCTCCAAGAATCTTGTCATGGAGGTGCGGATCCATCTCCAAAACAATCGATCCGGCAGCTTCCCATACGCCCCGCACAATGGCCAAGGCATGGGCATCCGTCGATCGGGTCGGGGTGAGCACGCACCGAGCCCCCCGAAACAGCGTTTCCGACCCTGCGGCTACTCCGGTCTTTTCCTTCCCGGCAATCGGGTGGGCGCCGACGAAATGGACGACGTTCGGCAGTAATTCTTCCGCCTGTTCCACCAAGACGCCCTTCACGCTTCCGACATCACTCACTATCGTGCCGGGCTGAAGACATGATGCCCAATCACGCAAATGCGGCTCGTACGTATCGACAGGTGTCGCCAAGACGACCAGATCTGCGCTCTGCACGCCATCCTTGGGGTCGGACACATACCGGTCGATCGCGCCCAACTCGACAGCCATCTTCAGATTTTCGACCCGACGCCCGATTCCGACGACCTCATCGGCAAGGTGCTGTCGTCTGAGGATCATGCCGAGTGAGCCTCCGATCAAGCCGACGCCGATAATTGCCACTCGCTGAAAATGAGGCGTCATCGCGGTCGTTCGCACCCACATCGGGACGCGGAAAGGTATGTTGAAGATATCCGATTCCTTACCATCACACACTCCGGCCCACAGCTTCCGCGATTTTCCGAAGGTCCTTCATGAGTTCCTTAAATTTGCTGGGCCTGATCGATTCCTCTCCGTCACACAACGCACACTCGGGGTTGGAATGAACTTCGATGAGCAAACCGTCCGCCCCGGCTGCAACGGCGGCCTTGGACATCGGAGCGACTAGATTCCATCTGCCTGTGGCATGACTGGGATCGACGATAACCGGCAGATGAGACAACTCTTTCAATGTCGGGATAGCGGCAAGATCCAGCGTATTCCGGTACTGCGTCTCGAATGTACGGATGCCCCGCTCACATAACATCACGTTCCGATTCCCCCGCGACATGACGTACTCAGCCGACAGAAGAAACTCCTTAATCGTGGCCGACAAACCGCGCTTCAACAAGACCGGCTTGTCATACGCCCCCACCTCTTTCAGAAGCTCAAAATTCTGCATATTTCGGGCGCCGATTTGAATGATATCCGCCTTTTCAAGGAACAACTCGATGTCTCTCGTATCGAGAATCTCGCTGACGACGGGTAGTCCCGTTTGCTTTCGTGCTTCGAGCAGGTAATCCAGACCTTCCCTCCCCAGTCCTTGGAACGAGTAGGGTGAGGTTCGAGGCTTATACGCCCCACCCCGCAATACGGTCGCTCCCGCGGACTTCACCTCGTGCGCGATGCCAACCGTCAATTCCAGACGTTCCACGGCGCAGGGACCGGCCATGATCGTGATCTTCTTGTCTCCGATTTTCACGCCGTTGACATCGATGACCGTATTATCCTTTTTAAACTCCCGGCTGACGAGCTTCCAGGGCGCCAGGATTGGAAGCACGCTTTCAACACCCGGCAGGGCGGTCAACGGCTGGTTCTGTAGAATGCGATCGTCGCCGATCACCCCGATGATGGTCCGCTCCTGTCCCGTCGAAATATGCGACTTCAAACCAAGCTCCCGCAATCGGTCGATGATGTGATCGACCTCCCTTTCACTGGCCTCAGGCCGCAAGACAATAATCATGGCAAGTTCTCTCTTTCCACGGATCTAGGCGCGCATGACTTTCCGCAATGCGGCTAGGAAAAGTTGGTTCTCGTCGGGCAATCCGATCGTCACTCGCAGCATGCGCCCCTCAATATGACGGATAATGATTCCTTCATGGAGCAAGGCGTTGAAAAGCTGGTGTCCGTCGCTGCCGGCATCAAAGTAGAGAAAATTTGCTTCACTCGGCAACGGGTGTAAGCCCAACCTTTCCAGCCCAATGTGGACCTTTTCCATTTCTGTTCTGTTCAGAGCCCGACTGTTCGCGAGGTGGTCCTCATCCTCCAGTGCA
>DAISKX010000491.1:0-3668 GCA_036820725.1 Nitrospiraceae bacterium | reverse complement strand
ATTCCTGGATGGTCGCGTTGATATTCCGCCGGGTAAACGTCTCGGAGGCGGCGGTAAACAGCGCAATCTTTTGCGCCGCCACAGCGCGGGCCCGTTCAAGCCCGCGTTCATTGGGGACGAGGGCCGAATACGTGACACCCGGGACTCGTTCGATCTTGTGAAAGACATCGTCCGAGTCTGCCATGTGCGGGACTGCCTTCGGCGACACAAAGGACCCTGCTTCGATCTCCACGACGCCGGTTCTGGACAACGCATTGATGAATGCGATCTTCGTCTCGGTGGGGATGAGAGCAGGTTCGTTCTGCAGTCCGTCTCGCGGACCCACCTCAACGATGCGGATCGGACCGGTTTTGCCGTTAGGATCGTTGACCTGCGACATGATGCGACTTCACACCTCGTGGTTCGATAACCTCTTCGATTGACGCCTGGGCCCATGCCGGGGGGCGCTTTTCGAAAAAAGCGCGGAGGCCTTCCTGGGCTTCTGCAGAGAGTCGTGCCCGGGCGTTCGCGTCAGCGGAGATTTGCCACCGCTCAGTGTCTTGCAATGACCGTATTTGACGCAGTAATGCCTTGGTATGCCGGGCCGCCTCCGGGGCAAGGCGTAAGACTGCCTCGACCAATTCGCCGATCCTGCTATCCAGTCTCTCCGGCTCGACCACGTCGTGGACCAGGTTGAATTGCCTGGCGACAGATGCGGAGAAGGTTTCGGCGGTCAGGCAGAAGCGACGCATGAACGATTCCCCGGCCTTTCGAAGGAGAAAGGGAGCGATGACAGCCGGGACCAATCCCAGACGAACCTCGCTCAGCGCAAACATCACATCCTGCGCGGCCACGACGATGTCACAGACCGACAAGAGCCCCACTCCGCCCCCAAAGGCAGCCCCCTGAATCCTGCCGATCACCGGATGAGGACATTCGTCGATCGCCCGGTACATGCCGATCAACTGTTCAGCATCCTTCTGTGCCTGTTGCATAGAAACGGAACGATCCGGCATCAGCCAGCGCAAGTCGGCTCCGGCACAGAACACCGGCCCGGCACCAGTCAGAATGACGCCCCTCACATCAGTGTCCTTCGCCAGCTCTTCGAAGACATCGTGGAGCTCATCGACCATGCGCTGATCGAAGGCATTTCGTCGGTCCGACCGGTTCAGCATGACGCGGACAATACCGTTTCTGGATTCAACCTGTATGGAGGTCAATGGGTTCATCCATCTCCCTTACATGCGAAAGACCGGTGATCGTGATTCACGAATCGGCGTCATCGCAGCCACGTCCAGACAGAGACCCAGGATTCGACGCGTATCGAGAGGATCCACAATGCCGTCATCCCACAGACGAGCCGTGCCGAAATACGGACTTCCCTCCTGTTCGTACTGGGTGATGATTGACGCAGACAGCCGGCGCTGTTCCTCTTCTGATAGCTTCACCTGATCCCGTGCCTGCTGTTGCTGTTTGACCGTAATGAGCACCTGCGCCGCTTGCTGGGCACCCATCACCGAGATCCGCGCATTGGGCCAGACGAACAGGAACCGGGGACCATAACCCCGGCCGCACATGGCGTAATTGCCGGCGCCATGTGACGCGCCGATGACCACCGTGAACTTCGGAACCTCCGCGGTCGCCACGGCCTGCACCATCTTCGCGCCATCCTTGATGATCCCGCGGGCCTCATACTCCCTTCCAACCATAAAACCGGTGATGTTCTGCAGAAAGATGAGCGGAATGCGTCGCCGGCTACAGAGCTGCACGAAATGAGCGCCTTTTTGCGCAGGTTCCGAGAAGAGAATGCCATTGCTTGCGACGATTCCGACCTGATGCCCTGTCCAGTGGGCAAATCCACAGACCAGCGTCGGACCGTAACGAGCTTTGAACTCGTGAAACCGGCTGCCGTCGACAAGCCTGGCGATGACCTCATGAACATCAAAGGTCTGGCGCGGATTTGCCGGAATCAAACCATAGAGCTGTTCAGCAGGATATAGGGGCTCGTCGATCTCCTCTCGACGGCGCTTGCCAGGCCTCAGCCCCGACGTGGCGACGATCGACCGGCAGATGTCGAGGGCCTCTCGGTCGTTCTGTGCCAAATGATCGCTGACACCGGACAAGCGGGTATGCAGATCAGCCCCGCCCAGTTCTTCGGCTGTGACCTCCTCGCCGGTTGCCGCTTTGACCAGAGGCGGCCCGGCAAGATAAATCGTACCGGTTCCCTTCACGATCACATTCTCATCGCACATGGCCGGCACATAGGCGCCGCCGGCCGTGCACATGCCCATGACGACGGCGATCTGTGGGATACCCAAGGCCGACATCCTGGCCTGGTTGTAAAAGATTCGTCCGAAATGTTCCTTGTCTGCGAAGACTTCGGCCTGCATCGGGAGGAACACTCCGCCCGAATCCACGAGATAAATCGCAGGCAGGCGGTTCTCCAACGCAATCTCCTGAGCTCGAAGGTGCTTCTTGATGGTCATGGGGAAATAGGTGCCGCCTTTGACCGTCGCATCGTTCGCCGCAATGACACAGGGGCGTCCCGATACGTAGCCGATTCCCGTGATGAGCCCGGCGGCTGGCACCTGGTTGTCATACATCCCGAAGGCGGCCAGCGGACTCAACTCGATCCACGCAGTACCTGGATCGAGCAGTGCGGCAATCCGCTCGCGCGCCATCAGTTTCCCCCGTTTCTTGTGGAGGGCAATGGCATCCGCCGGGCCACCCGTCTGTACGTACGCCAGGTGCTTCTTGAGATCGGCCATCAGACTTTCGTAATGGGATTGGTTGCGCATGAAGTCTTCTGACGCCGGAACTACTGAGGTTTTCACTCGCTGCATAGTAGGAATCCTCTATTGTTCCCTGCGAAGCCCCTTCACGAACTCCACGATGTCCTGCATCGGCGTGCCCGGGGTGAAGAGCATTCTGACTCCGATGGCTTTCAAGCGAGGGGAATCCGCATGGGGAATGATCCCTCCGCCGAACACCACGATGTCGTCCGCATCCTGCTCCCTCAACAACTCCAGTACCCGAGGGAACAGCGAATTATGGGCGCCCGAATGCATACTGAGCCCGATGGCCTGCACATCTTCCTGAATCGCAGTCGTTACGATTTGTTCCGGGGTTTGATGCAGTCCCGTATAAATGACCTCCACTCCCGAGTCACGAAGCGCGCGCGCGACAAGCTTCACTCCCCGGTCATGTCCATCCAGTCCCACTTTCCCCACCAGGACCCGAATAGGCGTCGTCGCTACTGCCACGCCGTCACCTCATGAAGGTAGTACTTTCCCCCTGGGTCTCTCCCGACATAACCCGCCTGGACCAGCGGGTCATGCTCAAAAATAAGCAACCAATTCTCCTCGAAAGCCCGGTCCAATACCCACCGCTTGGTTTCAAGTGTCTGGATCGGATACAGGTCATAGCCCATGATGTAGGGCAGCGGCAGATGCGAGACGGTCGGAATGAGATCGCCTAAGAAAAACGCAATCCGACCTTCCGATTCGATCTTCACGCTTTGATGAAAGCGGGTATGGCCGGCCGTGACAACCGTGGTGATCCCGGGAAGCAGTTCGGTATCGCCGCTCAAAAACTCCCACTGGTTCACGTGCGCGATCAGCGTAAAATTGTCCCGGCGGTAACTGGCTCTCGTCCGTTCGTTGGCGCGTGCCGCGTCTTCGTACTCTCCA
>DAISKX010000490.1:0-3670 GCA_036820725.1 Nitrospiraceae bacterium | reverse complement strand
AGACACCTGGGCGTCACCCAAGGCGGGGAAATAGTCGGGGTGATTTCTGTGCGGGACTTGCTGTCGTACTATACAAGAAACTCCGAACCGAAGATCGCGCAAGACTGACGGATGTTGAAAACGCGGGCTGCTGCGAGCTAT
This sequence comes from Nitrospiraceae bacterium, assembly GCA_036820725.1. Classification (GTDB taxonomy): domain Bacteria; phylum Nitrospirota; class Nitrospiria; order Nitrospirales; family Nitrospiraceae; genus DASSBQ01. Next base: position 3,529 of record DAISKX010000490.1, on the reverse strand, counting down.
TTCTGCGCCGAGCTCCGGTCAAGACTCTTTGTATCGCCCCAGAGACAAACGCTTCACAGTTACTTGGTGAGTTCTCGCACGAGGTGTCCCAGTTCAGGCAGGATGAGCTTCTGCATGGCAAGACGGACGGCATTTTCGGAGCCCGGCGTGGAGAAAAGCACTTTTCCCTTCACGATTCCGGCTGTTGCCCTGGTCATGATGGCCGGAGAACCGATCTCCTGGTAGGTCAGATAGCGGAAGACTTCCCCAAACCCATCCAGCCGCTTCTCCAGCATTGCATCCACTGCTTCAAATGTCGAGTCACGCCGCGAGATGCCGGTTCCTCCATTAATGATAATGGCCTGCACTGCCTCATCCTCCACACTTGCTCCGACCTGCTCTGTGATCTGAGCGGGCTCATCCTTCACGAGACGGTAGGTCACGACATCATGACCCTGCTCTTTCAGCAGCTTCATGATCAGTTGTCCGCTGGTGTCTGTCTCAGGCGTCCGGGTATCGCTGCAGGTGATGACCGCGCAGCCCACCTTTTTCGGTGCGTGCGATTTGTGCTCTTGATGGGTAGGATGGCCCACGAGATGCGAGGTGCCTAGCCCCAGACTGAATCCGGATTGAGCTTTTGGGCGGGGGTTCCCTTGGCGATATGTTCGTCGAGAATCGTGGTGACGTCGGCCTCAGTGACTTTGGAATACCACGTTCCTTCAGGATAGACCACGACGGTCGGCCCCTGCTCACAGGGACCAAGGCAGGAGGAGCCGGTGACCAACACCTCACCGGGTTGTACTCCACGTTGCATCAGTCCCATGTTAAACGCCATGAGCAATTGAGCGGATCCCTGCCCTCCGCAAGAGGGTTTAGGATGGCCTGGAGGACGGGCATTGGTGCAGACAACGATGTGATATTTAGGTTTTGGCATGCGACCCCCAATGTGAGTGGATGGTACTGAAACGAAACGGTCATAAACGTGGCTTGTACGATTGCCACAGTTCTACGGACTCCTCAGGAAGTTTCCAATGTTTGAGACCCTTCATGACCCAGTCCAGATAATGTTCTTTGGGCTTGAACTTCCCGATTGGATTCGCAGCATGGGCTGTGACCAAAATCTTTTCACCCTCTACAGTCACGACGGTGACCGGAACGTGCCGAAAGGTTCCTTCGGGAACATCGCCCTCGAACTCGTCCATGATTTTGAGGTCTTCTTCGGTGATGTCAAAGACGCCTCCCCATACTTTTTCACCGGGAGAGGGAATGACGCTGGCCAGTCCGCATCGCCACTGAGAGGACCACCGACAAAATTGGATCGTATGCTCCGGAAGATAGGCATTGAACAGGAACTTGTGCTCCGGCGCACGCCGTTTGAGTTGGGTCGGATTCAAATTGTCTGCGTAAAAGAAGAACTTCATAGATCTCGCCGGATCGCTACGGTTGCACTGACAAAGGGAACTGGTACTTGTAGCATATCCGCTCGCAGGATTGTCAAGGGATCGAGCCGGTTCGGGTAGTGGGCTATTAGCCTACTAACCGCGGGTTCGCGCCTGGTCGCGAACTCCGATGAGAGGTACGAACCGCAAGCGTTGGTAGTGTCCTAATTCGAAGTGTTGACTTGATTGCAGTCGGGTGATTATGCTGCATCGACTGATTGTAAAATGCACGGTTGATCCTGCGGTTGCGATGATGGGGAACAAGCCACACAGCTGAACCGCCTCCAAACAGGTTCTGGCACGTCAGTTGTTTCTCTCAAAAATTCTTCATTACGCCGTGGTCGGAGTCCTCCTTCTCGGAGCCCTACTCTACTGGCTCTTGAAGCCCCCCTCATTGAATCCACTGACCGACTCGCAAGCGGCCGAGGCCCTCGCATTGGTCCAAACCCATCGCGCGGCCGGTTATCCCACAATTCTACAGGGATTCAACGAACGGTTGCGGATTCAGCAGCAGCGTCAGCTCGGGGTGAGACTGGGAGACTGGAGAGTGCTGAAGCTTGACGGAGATCGATACGAGGTTCGTGTCAATCTGCGAGAACAAGGCACCAATCAATGGTTTGAGCGGGAATTCATCTGGCACGTTGATCTTGGGACGAAGCGGGTGAATGCCGCGTCATTGCCCGCAGATGGTCTGATGCCTGAGGGACCTGATTCGCCGGGCGAACCGGCGAGGCCTGATCTTCCACCTAGAATGTGATCGGGACGGCAATGTGTATCTCGCCTCCTTCGATACGCACCTCGCAAGACGACACTTTGAAATCAGGATTTTCCGGACGTTCGCCTGTGCATACGTTGAAGCGCCAGCCGTGCCAGGGGCATGTGACAATATTTCCGGTCAGTGTTCCTTGGCCTAAAGGGCCGCCGGCATGGGGACAGGTATTGTCCGTCGCGTAGAACGTGCCATCGACATTGAACAGGGCAATGTGGACCCCTTGCACCTCTGCGGTGACACAGGTCCCGGGTGGGACATGGTCAACTTTTGCGATCGAGATGAACCGACTCATGAACAACTCCATGCGCCGAATGACAAGATGCCACTTCGAGAGAGGACGAATCACTGTCGGCGGCTAACAGCTTGATTTCATTGCAAGACTATGTCATAGAGAGGTAGGGATTCGGTCGCTCGTCCATGTTTTGCTATCTTTAATAGTGAAATCATAGGAGAACACCGGGGTCGCTATGGAAATGACGTTGTTGCTCAATTCGACGTATGAGCCGCTTCGAGTCCTCCATTGGCAAAAAGCCATCACGTTGCTCTGGCAGGGCAAGGTTGAAGTCCTGGAGGTATACGATCGGGAAATCCATGGGATTTCGATCTCGATCAAGCTCCCGTCAGTGATGCGGTTGCTCAAACTGGTCAAACTCAAGGAAAGTCACCGGGCCGTCAAGTTTTCCCGCATCAATATTTTTACGCGCGACAGCTATACCTGCCAATATTGCAATCATCGATTCCGAACCGAAGAACTGACCTTCGACCATGTCGTACCCATCGCCAAGGGTGGACGGAAGACCTGGGAAAATATCGTGACGGCCTGTTGGCGCTGTAACAATAGAAAGAGCGGCCGCACTCCGGACGAAGCGAACATGAGGTTAGTTAAGAGACCGGTCAAGCCTCGGTGGAGTCCCGTGGTCACGATCACGATTGGAGTCAGAAACACCCCTGAGAGCTGGCGCGATTATCTCTATTGGAATTTGGAACTGGACGCAGACCCTTCCGGACCGTAGCGGGGAATTCTGAATGATGAATTCTGAATGATGAAATGGAACCGTTGATTGTGTATGCTCGCCTCATGCTGATTCAATTCCATCAGAATTCGTAACTCATAATTCAGCATTCCCTCACCTAGTACACTTTATCGATCGTAATCGTGAGTCCTCGTCCACCCGGAAGGGTCGGATTTTTGTCGTAGCGTCCTTCCATGTCGCCGGGTTGCGGTTGTCCGGCCTGCCCGTCGCGGTCCAGCCGCGCAAGGACGTCAACCATTCCCTTGAGTTCCGTTCCCTGTACCATCACATCGGCACTGGTAATTTCAAACGTGACGGGAAACTTG
>DAISKX010000489.1:0-3681 GCA_036820725.1 Nitrospiraceae bacterium | reverse complement strand
TAGCCGACACCGGGGTCGGTCAGGATGAACCGTGGACGCGCGGGATTGGTTTCGAGCTTTTTTCTCAGTTGACCGATGAACACGCGTAGGTATTGAGCCTGTTCGACGTAAGCCGGTCCCCACACCGCCGCCAATAACATGCGGTGGGTCAGCACTTTGCCTGCATGATCGATCATATACTTGAGGAGATCATATTCCGTCGGTGTCAGCTTGATCAGAGCCTGTTCCAATCGTACTTCACGACGGTCGAAATTGATGGAAAGGGGACCAGCCGTAAAGACCGGTTGCAGACCGTGCGCGCCGGCGGCTCTGCGCAGGACGGACCGGATGCGTGCTAGTAATTCTTCCATTCCGAACGGTTTGGTCACATAATCGTCCGCGCCCATTTCAAGTGCGGTCACTTTTTGTGTTTCGTCTTCGATCGCCGAGAGGACGATAATGGGGACAGTGGCGTATTCACGAAGACGTTTCGTCACCTCGACTCCCGTAATATCCGGCAACAGAAGGTCCATGATGATCACGTCCGGAAGCCGGTTCGCGCAGCTTTCTAAAGCCTCGCCACCGTTCCGGGCGGTCGTGACCGAATACCCCCGGCTTTCTAGGTTGATCTGCAACGAGTGACGGATCTGCGGTTCATCATCGACCACCAAAATCCGTGCGCCCTGGCTCATGCGGCACCCCGGTTGTCCTGAGAAAGGGTTGAAGCCACCGGCAGAGTCGGCTGTGCCGGGTCGGATAACGGAAGCTCGACCACGATAGTGATGGGTCGACCGGGCTGCGAATCGGCCACGATAGACCCGCCATGGGCTTCGACGATCGCTTTGCAGATGGCAAGTCCGAGGCCTGTTCCGGGAATAGACCGAATTTTTGCCTCGCTGGTACGGTAAAACCGCTCAAAAATACGACGGCACTCACCCGGAGCGAGGATCTCTCCTTCGTTCTCTACACGAATCTCGACCATTTCACGGACGATAGCGGCCTTAAAGAGGATCCCGGACGTCGGAGGTGAATACTTGACGGCATTGTCCAAGAGGTTCGTCAGGACTAACTGGATTTCAACCGCGTCTACATAGATCGGCGGAAGATTGGGCGCGAGATGGACATGCAATGGCCTCGACTCCAGCCCCGCACCCACTCGTCTGACAGCGCCTTCCACAAGTTCATCAAGGAGATGCCATTCTCGGTGATGCGCAAGCGTGCCTGCTTCGATCCGAGACATGTCCAAGAGATTGCTGACGAGACGGTTTAGATAATCAAGCTCCTGATGGATACCTTCCAGAAAATCCTTACGCAGCTCCCCGGAAATCGCACGATCGGATGCGCCGCCCTGCAGACCGAAGAGCATGGTCTTGATGGCCGTCAACGGGGTGCGAAGTTCGTGTGACACGGAGGACAGCAGGGACGACTTGACCGCATCACTTTGGCGGAGGGCGTCGAGCGTTTCCTCCTGGCTTCGCCGCAGATCTTTCTCAGACTGACCAAGGCGCCAGGCGAGAAAGGTGCCCGAGACGACCACCAGTCCGACGAACGTGATCTCCCAACGAATCAGACGAGTCACGGTCGATTCGGATTCATGCGTCCACAGCTGTACAGCATCATTGGCGGTTTCTAAAAGCCGGGTATTGTCAGCCAGCAAGTCAGAGAGCGCCGCGGCATAGGTGGGGGAGGCTGGCGGGGTGCGGATAAAATGATCAGCTTTGTTGATGAAGGAATCCAGAAGTTGCCGCTGCGTTTCGAATTGCTGCCGAATCGTTTCGGTGGGTGCTCCGGGCAAGGAAACGGTTCCGTTCCCCAGCAGGGTGGATGCCATCCGCCCTCCGTGCTCCAGCACCGCGAGATGATCTCGGAGGACCTCACGGGTGATGTCATACCGAGTGGCCGTTCCCTGCGACGCAAGGAGCACTTCTTTCATGTGTCGTTCGAGCAACATACGTTGCCGACCGGCCATGTCGATGGCCAATGCGTCGGACTGGCGGCTATAAATGATCGCGAAGGTGAGCGGTATGATACCCACTGCGGTCATTGCGAGGAGGCCGAGAATGCTGGCGAGCTTCCAGCGAAGGCGACGACTGTTGTTGTTTGGAAACGAGGAGCGACCGGCCATTTCACTCTCCGCGACTCCATTATAGATCATGTGTCTCCGCACAGGTGGAGACGATGTTCTCTGACCGGGGGGTGTCCCGCGGCTTGTCCGGGACGCAGAGGTATGGAGACAACTGTTCCGCAACCGGCAGGGGTTGGCAGGGCGTGGCTAACCAATACAGTGGGCCGAAGAAACCGTAACTGCGCAATTTATTTGACCCTCTTGTGAATCGGTTAAGGGTCCGTCCCTTGCACTTTCCCCTACTCTGCAGGAACGCTGCATCTCTAGCCCGATCATCAACGCATCAATAATCGAGCTGACATCTCTCTCGAAAGGCTGTGATGGCAAAGACTCAAATGGCGAGTGGACAGTTTGCCACCTGGCGGGCGCTACTGAAGAATCGCAATGTGAAATGGTTGTGGGTGGGCCAGCTCATTTCACAAACGGGTGAAGGTCTGAGCAAGGTCGCCTTGCTCTGGTTCGTGTATGACCTGACGGGATCGGCCCTCAAGATGACAATGATCGGAATCCTTCAGACCATCCCGCCGCTGGTGTTTGGTCCGTTCGCCGGCGTCGTGCTGGACCGCATCCCGAAACGTCTCGCCATGATCGTCATCGACGTCGTGCGAGCCGGGCTCCTCACAGTGATTCCCCTTCTGTATATGATGGGACTGCTGAATCTGTATTCCTTGTATGTTTTGGTGTTCATCACGGCCATGTTCTCCATGGCCTTCGGTCCGGCGCTGAGCTCGACGGAGCCACTGATCGTAAAGGAGCAGCAATTGACTCAGATCAATGCCCTTGATCAGAGCACCATGACGATCGGTCAATTGATCGGCCCGGCCATTAGCGGGGTGTTGATCGCGGCCATCGGCGCTCAAAACGTTCTCTTCGTGAACGCGGGAGCCTTTGTGGTCTCCGCCTTGTGTAAGATTCCATTGGACGTACCTCATAAGGTCCGGGCTTCACGGATGCGGCATCCCATGAAGCAAGCTCTTCAAGATTTGAAAGAGGGATTCAACTTCATCTTTGTCAAACATCGATTGCTGATCGTTCTCATGGCCATTTCGTCCTTGTTCACGCTTGGCTCAACCGGGTTCGTGTATCTGCTACCCGTCATCGGCAAGGAAGTCCTATCGGCCGATGCAGTGCAAATCGGATGGCTGTGGGCTGCCCTCAGCGCGGGCATTCTGCTCACGACGATGTGCCTCATTGCCTCAAAGCCGATTGAATTGTGTCGTCGAATATGGCTGATCTCCGGAGCGGCCGGCATGGCAGGAACAGCCACGCTCATGTTGGGGTGGACCAGTTCATTGGCAGGTGCGGGGCTGTGTATCGCGATGATCGGAGCGGGCACGGGCCTAGTGAACCCTTTCGTATCCGCTTCCTTGCAAGAGCGGTCGCCCAAGCAACTGCTGGCACGTGTGTTCAGTTTGTTCAATACCGGTTATCTGGCCTTTGCAATGATAGGGATGACTGTGTTCGGCTGGCTTGCCGACGCATACGATCCGGCCTTGAGTGTGATTGGGGTTGGTCTCGTCAGCCTTGGAGCGGGGTTATTTACCGCGCTCATGATCCCCTGGTGCTATCGTCTACGT
>DAISKX010000488.1:0-3682 GCA_036820725.1 Nitrospiraceae bacterium | reverse complement strand
CTGCAAATACGCGAGGATGCGCACGCCGATACTGCAGCCCGATCATCGTCACATAAAACTTGATCCGCCCGTCTGCCTTTTGACGCAGTAACTGCGCGACCAATTCCCGTCGATCAATACCAGCTGTTTCGATTTCCCGTCTCATTTCGTCCAGCATGCTCATTCGAAATTCATAGTCGACAGGCCGACGATTGTCCGGATCCACCAGGCTAAAATCCCATAACTCCGTTCCCTGGTAGATGTCCGGAATCCCGGGGGCTGCGATCTTCACCAGGAGTTGGGAGAGCGAATTAAATAGGCCATAGTGTGCGATCTCTCTTTGAAACTTGAGAAACTCATCCAGAAAAGCCCGATTATCTTTGCGATCGAGCACCTGGCACACGAAACGACGGACCGCTTCATCATAGTCCTGATGGGGATTGATCCAGCTAGTATGGACCTTTGCCTCGTAAATCGCCTTCTTCATATATGCGAGAATACGCTCGCAGAATATCCGGTGTTCATCGTCGTCCATATCCGCCAGCGGCCAGGCCCCCACCAGTGTTTGATAGAGGAGATACTCGTCATTTCGATCGGGAGCCAGTTGTCCTTCGACGTCGGTGCGATACTTCTTATTCCATTTGCTCCACCGCCCGACTGATTCCCGCCAACGGTTCGGAAACTCCGACAGGAGATTGATACGTGCGCGCAGATCCTCGCTGCGCTTCGTATCGTGCGTCGACGACGCGGACAAAGACGACGGCCAGTGTTCCTGCCGTTCTTGCATCCGACCATGGAACCCAGCGGGCGAGAGCCCGAACTGGTCCAGCGAGCCACCGACCTCGTTCAGCGAGGTCAGGCGATTGTACACATAGAACACCGTGTCCTCGATTCCTTTCGCCATCACGGGACCGGTGGTCTGTTGAAACTTCATTACGAAGCGCATCTGGTCCATCCGATCATGCTCCGTGCGCGCATCCGCCTGCTTCAAGAGAATCGCGCGGATAAAATCGAAGACCTGCCCGCTCAACTCCGGGTTTCTGCGCTTGGCGCGAGCCACGGCGGCATGGATATAGGCGCGATCTCGTTCCTCGGGGGGTTCTGTCCCGTCGGTCATATAGGTCCGATAGACGGGGAAACAAGCAATGATCTCCCTGAGCGCGTCTGTGAGATTGTTGAGCGTAAAATCTCTTGAACGCCGGTCGCGTTCGGACAGCAGATTAAGGCTGTGGCCGAGCACATTGACTTCGCTGGCCATGGACATGCGCATGATGAGATTCTTGGATTCGTATACCAGATCCTCATAGGAATCGCGGCGTCCCGTGAACCGCTGGTAGATATCCGTGAAGAGCCGCTCATGGCGCTGATCGACAAAGAGCCCGTTTGCGAGAATCAGAAATTCGTATCCGGACGTTCCGTACACCGGCCAATCATGAGGCAATGGCTCTTTATCACCCAGGATTTTTTCCACGACGATGAAGAGCGGCCTCTGCGGGTCCTCCAAAACCGGCACCAACTCCTGCCGTGCCCAGGATTGCAACTCTTTCAGATACAGACCCGGATCGTAGAGACCGTCCACATGATCGATGCGCAAACCGGTGACGGCGCGTTGTTTGAGCAGCGAGAAGACCAGCGCATGGACCTCCTGGAACACCCGCGGTTCCTCCATGCGAATCGCGGCGAGTTCATTGATGTCAAAAAAGCGCCGGTAATTGATTTCTTCCGACGCGACTTTCCAGGATGCCAACCGGTAGGACTGGCCATTGAGCACGGTATCGAGCAAATCGAAGCTCTCCGGCTTCCCTTTCACCCCATTGAAATGGCGGACGTTGTCGATGATAAAGCGATGAATCTCATCCGCTTGCTCGACCAATGCCGCCAACCGTCTCTTGATGACTTCCTTCTCTCGATAGCGTTCCGCCACTTTGTCCGGGTTCCGCTCATGTTGCGAAGGGAGATGACGAAGCGCCGTGATGATGCTGTGAAGCTCGATTACATCCGGAGCATCCATGTTCGTCAGGCGATCGAGTTCATGTGACAGCAAGTGCAGCCAGGATTTAGGGGCCAGGGGCAGTATCTGGTCTCCGTACTGCACGAGGAATGCGCCGTCGACAAACCGTATCTGGATCTCCTGGTTCTCCAAAACCGTTCCGTATTGATCCCCGAGGATCGGCAGGAGCACTTTGTTCTCGAGCTCGCGCTTGATCGGATGCCAATCAATGTCAAAGGCATCCGCATAACGGGAGCTGGGGCCGTTTTCGAGGACATCTCGCCACCAGGCATTGAGGACTTTGCCGATGCCCATGTGATTGGGGACGACATCCAGGATGAGCCCCATGGAGTGCGTTCGGATGGTCTCTGCCATCGCCGTAAACTCTTGTTCCGATCCGATCTCGCCGTTCAGCGTGGTCGGGTCGATCACGTCGTATCCGTGCATACTTCCCGGCATCGCACGCAGGAAGGACGAGGCATAACAATCGCTGATTCCCAGCGCGTGCAAATAGGGCACCAACGCGCGTGCGTGAGTGAACGTAAACAAGTGGTTGAACTGCAGACGATATGTGGCGGTGGGGATTCTAGCAGGCCGTTGAGAAACCATTTCGATACCCCTGCAAACAGAGAGATATGTGAGGTCCGCGACGCGAAGAATAATGAGCGTCACGGTTGCGGACGGGCGCGAGACGGTGAGCGCCCAGTGTCTTGGATCGGTTGCTGACGCCCGCGAGATGTGAGCGGGCAGCGTCCCGTGAGCCGGCAGTGTCATGAAGGCGAAGCGTAATCATTCTCACCCTCCCGCCCCGAGCCTGCCGAGACAGGCTCTTTTCCCGTGGCCGTACGTTGAGCCTCTGAGCACCGCGAAAACAAAGCTTGGTGAACGGTGCGCTTGGCGCATCAAGGGTGGGTGAGGAGAGCGACTTTTTTCAACATCCTGCTAGGGATTATCCCAGTTGGCCTGCATGACCAGCATGTTAGGTTGTCTGTCGTGAGGGAGAGGTTGACCCCAAACTCTTGCGCATGAATTGTAGTAATCACGAACCAATGAGACGAAGTTGCGCTACGAGCTGGGAGATCTTTCCGGATGAACCGTATGCGTGAAATGATCAGTCCCCGGAAAGCCCCGTTCTTTCGCAGATTCACGAGGCCACGAGAATTTCTTGCCGGTTTGCATGCGTGGATCTTTACCAATTTGCTTGGGGGATCAATTCTCCTCGCAGGGATTATCTCACTGGTATGGAATTCAGACGTGAATTGGACGGCGCACAGCAAGCCAGGACATGAGAGGGCCGACATTCTGGGAACGAGTGATCGCGACCCGTCACTTATGGAATGTGGGGATCGAAAAGCATCACATATGACCGAAGTAGCCGGCATTCGCTAGCGAGCGTGCGGAGGAGGCGAGCATGGAGTCTTCAAATGTTGGATCTTCAAGGATATCAGAGGGATCGAAACGGGAGTCACGGCAGGACTTCGACGAACCTCCCCATGATGAGGCCGGCGCCGATTTCGTGGGAACGGAGTCCTTTGTCCGGGTCGATGGGCCTGACGACGCGTGCATCGGCGGCAGTCACCAGAACCTAGGTGGGCACCAAGACTTTCATCTTCATCGGCCGTCGCACACAGACGGGGACTTTTCAGATCTGATGACAGGCGTGGTGAAAGATGCAGAGGTGTTTGTACGCCGGTATCCATGGCCGACCATGCT
>DAISKX010000487.1:0-3684 GCA_036820725.1 Nitrospiraceae bacterium | reverse complement strand
ATACCTGAACCGTCACCCGTGCAGGGATCGCACCCCTGCGCACCGCGATGGGCCAGATGCTCGAGCACTTGAAGGCCGTTTTGCACGATACTGCGTGATCGCTGGCCCTTGATGTTGACGACGAACCCGATCCCGCACGCATCTTTCTCAAATTGGGGATCGTAGAGACCTTGTTTCGGAGGGAATCCCGGGACATTCATGACGTGACGCTCGCGAAAAGGAAGGTTATTCAGTTCACAGGATAAACACTTGCCGGAGGACGCTCAGGCTACGTGCGGCCACCACCATTTCAATGATCTTCAAGCGGGAATTGAATGAAGGGTCACCTTACTGGATGACGCGTGAAAGTGTCAAGATTCCGGTCGTGTCGATCACTCGTTCTGCTTGACTTGAGAGCGCGCCCTGCCCTACTATCCGCCGCATGCCGAACGGACCGACTACCTTGACTATCCACACGATGGCTGATGTGTGGGAGGCCTATCGTGAGGAACTCGAGGGCGTCGAGGAGCAGGTCCGGAAGAATCTCGATTCCAGCGTGGCCCTGGTCAATACCGTTGCAGCGCATATTCTGAGCAGCGGTGGAAAACGCATCCGTCCTCTGTTCGTGTCCCTCTGCGCGCGCCTCTGCGGTTATTCCGGCCGAGACCATCTGCTGCTCGGCAGCCTGGTGGAATTCATCCATACCGCGACGCTCCTGCATGACGACGTCGTGGACGACGCCGATGTTCGCCGCGGACGCCAAGCCGCACGAAAAGTGTGGGGCAATCAGATCAGCATCCTCGTCGGTGATTACCTCTACTCCAGAGCCATGTGTCAAATAGTAGAATTTCGCAACCAGGCCGTCAACGAAACCCTGTCCGAAGCCTGCCGGAAGATGGCTGAAGGGGAAGTGTTGCAACTCTACTACAACGGCAACCCCTTGATGCCCGAGCCTGAGTATCTTCGGATCATCGAACACAAAACAGCCGGATTGATTGCGGCCGCATGCAAAATCGGGGCAATCGCCGGGGGTGCCGTTGATGACCAGCAGGACGCGCTCTTCAGATTCGGCCAGCGACTCGGTATCGCCTTCCAGTTGGCTGACGATACTCTCGACTATGCGGCCAACGGCGACTGTCTGGGCAAGACCTTGGGCCAGGATCTGCGCCAGGGGAAAGCGACTCTTCCACTGCTCCACCTACTCCAGCATTGCTCGGACCACGATCGGGAAATGATCAAAGATCGGATGGAAACCCGGACCTTGAGCGAAGAGGATCTGCACCGCATTCTCAACCTCATGCAGGAGTTTGGCTCTATCGCCTATTCCATGGATCGGGCGCGGGCGTTCGTCGCGGCGGCCAAGCGAGATCTCGATTTATTCGAGGACGGAAATCCCAAACGAGCCCTGTCAATCGCCGCCGACTATATGGTGACTCGCGATCGGTAAGCCGACCGACCTGCCTCACATCGACGCCCGCCTGCTGATACACAAGATTGTTGGTTTCGTGTCCGGCGCACGTAGGCGCCTGCACATGTAATGGCATACCGTTCACTCTAATTCTCGAGGATTGTCCATGGCGCATATCATCCCTTTCCGAGGCACTCTGTATGATCCCGCTACCGTCGGCGATGTCCGCAATACTGTGGCTCCTCCGTACGATATCATCGATCCCGCTATGCAACAGTCGCTGCACGATCGTCACCCGCAGAACGTGATCCGGCTGGAACTCGGTTTCGACCAGGCGGGCGATGGCCCCTCCTCAAATAAATACACGCGCGCAGCCGCCGCGTTGCGGGACTGGTTGCGGAGCGGTGCGTTACGCAGGGACACGCAACCGGCGATCTATTATCACACCATCGAGTACCTTCCGCCCTACTCCCCGCCGGGCTCGGCCACGCGACTCCTGAAAGGATTTCTTGCGACGGTCGAACTCGAAGAGTTCGGCACCGGAAAGATCTACCCGCACGAGAATACCCGTGCAGCCGCCAAAACTGATCGATTGAATCTCCTCGAAGCGTGCCGCTCGAACTTCAGCCCGATTTTTTCGCTTTATTCCGATCCCGCGGGCAGCATCCTCACCTTGCTCGAAGAGGCCACCGCATCGGAAAAACCCCGCATTGACTTCCAGGATGACGTCGGATTCCGCCAGCGGCTCTGGGCGGTCACAAATTCGGTGGCCCTGGAGAAAGTGGTCGATGCCATGAAGAGCACCCCGCTGTTCATCGCCGACGGTCATCATCGCTATGAAACGGCGCTCAATTACCGCCGCGCGCGACGTCAACAAGCAGGACCCGGCACGCAACACGCCTTACAACCTTACGACAGCGTCATGATGCTGTTCGCCGGCCTTGAGGACAAGGGGTTGACCGTGCTGCCGACGCATCGTGTATTGACCACGCCGGTGCCTGCCGTCGCAGCCCTTACACAGATACTGACGGAGACGTTTGAGATTGTTCCCTTTCCGTTTCAACCTACCACGGAAGCAAGCGGCCGGACGCAATTCCTTGAAGCCCTTCGGACTCGAGGCCGGTCGACGCCGGTGTTCGGTCTGGCGGTGCGGGATGAACCGGCCTACTACCTCCTGGAACTCCGGGGCTCCCATCGCCCGACCGCGGCCATGTCGCCACGCGATCGACTCGATGTCTCCATCCTTCAACAACAGATCATCAGCAAGCTCTGTCCAACGACGAAGGAACAGGAGGCGATCCTGTACACCAAGGATGATCATGAGGCGTTGAATTGGGTGCTCGGAAAGACGGGCACGGCGGCACTCCTGCTCAATGCGACGAAGGTGAGCGAAGTCCAGGCGGTGGCCTCGGCAGGTGAACGCATGCCGCACAAATCGACCTACTTCTTTCCCAAGCCGCTGACCGGATTGGTGATAAACGTGATGGAAGACTAACCGACGCCAATCGTCATGCGTCATTCGCGAAGATCCAACAGCGTAAGGTAAACATGTGCCTCCTACAATTGACGATTGACTAATAACGACCACATGGTTCGGTAGCCAGTGGGGGTGAGGATGAAAGCCAAAGTATTGATCGTCGACGACGATCAGGACATCGTCACGATGCTTCAGGATCGTCTGGATGCTAGCGGCTACCGGACCGTCACAGCCGCAGACGGCCAGCGCGGTCTCGAGCTGGTCGAGCAGGAATCCCCCAATCTCGTCCTCCTCGACCTGTACCTGCCCCGCCTGAAAGGCATGGATGTCCTCAAACGACTGGCGCAGGCACGGCATCTGGAGGACATTCCCGTCATCGTCATGACGGCGGCCGGAACTATCCCCGATGCCGTCGAGGCCATGCGGCAAGGCGCCTACGATTTCCTGACCAAGCCGCTCGACAAAGATCATCTGCTGATCGTCATTCAGAAGGCCCTCGAACGGGATTCGCTCAAGCGGCAGGTCGCCGTGCTGAAGTCCGATCTCCAAAATCGGTACGCCACGATCGTCGGCAGCAGCCCTAAAATACAAGCCATCGTCGAGTCGGCACAGCGCGCATCCAAATCTGATGCCGGCGTGTTGCTTCTCGGCGAGAGCGGAACCGGCAAGGAACTGTTCGCACGCTCGATCCACCAATGGAGTCCGCGGCAAAGTATGCCGATGGTCGTCATCAATTGCGTGGCGCTTACCGAATCGCTGCTTGAAAACGAGTTGTTCGGCCATGAGCGCGGGGCCTTCACCGGCGCGGACCGGTTGCAGA
>DAISKX010000486.1:0-3685 GCA_036820725.1 Nitrospiraceae bacterium | reverse complement strand
CGCTGCCCTCCTCTCCCACCCCTTCGTGTTTTTCGAACACAATGATGCGGAGAGGCCTGGCCAGGCGCTGGTGCGCAAGCTCCCTGGCGATGGCGCACCCCACGACCCCTCCACCGACGATCCCGACATCATACGAGTTCATCTGTACGAATTTCCCGGCCTCGGTAATGGGTCAAGAACGTGGTGCGGCGGACGTCAATCCTCATGCGCAACCATGGCGGACGAGAGGAGTATGACGGGAGGAACCATGAGATTTGGGAGTGCAAGATCTGAGGCGTCCTATGCTTGACCTTGAGCGCGGCAAGTATGGGAACATTCTCTTTGTTTTTTGCGGCGGCGGCTGTAAAGCTGTCATCCAGGCGATAGCTGCGACGGAACTGATACGCGCTGGCTTCACTCCGACCCACATTGTGAGTTCCTCCGCTGGTACCTGCAATGCTCTCGGATTTGTCGAGAATCCAGGCCTTGCCGGTGCTGAGAAAACTCTCCGCATCTGGGAAGAATATATCACCTCCCCGGAAGCGATCTATGAAATCCATCCGTTCCTCCGGAACAAATTGGCGGGTCTGTCAGGAATTGTTCCGCAGGTGACTCAAGGCTGGGAACCGAACAGGTCAATCCTCCACAATCTCAGGAGGGCCACCAGGTTTCTACCCCGGGTGATGTCCTTGTGTGCGCGCATGCCATTGCGCATGGCGGGTCGCACGGTGAGCTTCGTGTTTCGCCTCATGGACACGTGTGCGTCCCCGCACAAGTCCTTCCGGCGACTCGTGCAAGCACCTGAAATTCAAGAACTGTTTGGCGAGGTGAACAAGTACTTTGAATTCGATCGGCTAAAAGCCTTCCTTGATCCGTTTCCGCTTCTGGCCAGGCTCGCCGAACAGATCGATATGCAGAAGGTGCTTGCAAGTCCCATTGTCTGGAAGATCATCACTGAGCGGTACGAAGATGGCGCGACCGTGGTCTTCTCGAACAAGGATCGAGACGTTGCGGAGGATGCGAGTGACGACGTACGAAGCCTGAAGGCGAAACACGACCGCTTCTTTAAATGCGTGCGCGCCTCCATGGCTCTTTACCCATTGTTTGAGATGGTGGAAATTGATGGCTATCGATACCTTGATGCCGATCTAGCCGAGCCCCTCCCTGTCGAGGTTGTCTTCAATTCCGGATGCGACACGGTATTCATTCTTCTCAATGTCCCGAAGCAGACTGTTCGTGTCGAACCATATCCTCTGCGCGACCTGTTTGAACTGAACGTCTTCATGCGCGTCAACGAGCGGTACATTCACCAGCGTATCAGGGAGGCACAGGCGAAAGCCAAGGAGCAGGGAATAAACCTGTTTGTCATCCGTCCGGATGATATCCCACCGGGACTCGGGCTGCTGGAGATCGATAGTAAAGTGATCGACTTGGTGAAGCATCGTGAGCAGAGGCATATGCGGGAATATCTCGCCGACCTCGAGGCACATAATCTGCGATTTACGCCACCGATCCCCTGAGCCTTCCTGCACAACCCACGCGTCCGCTGTCAGGAGTTTCGTCAAGCCTCGCGGTTAGAACGAGCCCTCGCTCTACAACCAGAACGTCGTAGTTGGGGAGAGGGGGCTATGGGCGATTGCGCTGGGTGTCGATCTGGTTGAACTAGACATGGGGTATCTCATCCTGTTCCACCATGAGTAAGTGAATCGTACGACCAACGGGATTGGCCGTGTGGCGGATATGACGCTCGCTCAAGTCCAGAAGCTGATGCGGGGGATGGCCAATGGATTCCGACACTGGATGAAGCGCTGCTGACGGCACATGGTCAAGCGGGATTGATCCTAGAACTTAAAGTGGGGATTGGTCAGCAAGCCTACGAGGTCCTCTGTCAGCCGGCCCGCCCCGAACTGGTGCACTGCCTGAGAGAACCTTCGGATCATGCGACTTCTGCAAGCATGAAAGAATGTCAGGGATATGAGAGTTTTTTGTCATCATCCATCCCAGCTCAGACTCGCGTCTCCACACGTTCCACATCCGCAATAATCGTGTGCAGGCCGCTCGCTCCCGCCGGCTGCGGTCGGATGAGTTCGGCAATCTGCAATTGTCCCTTCGTGTCAATCGCGCGGACGGAGACCTGGAACTTGCCGCGATTCGGCGGGCGCCAGGTGTAATTCCAGACTACCCATGAGTACGGCGACATTGGTGTTTCGATCTCGCACGAGTCCCAGGTCCTAGCCGCATCGAAACTGATCTCGACCTTGCTGATGGAGTTCGGTCCGCCGAATGCGATGCCCCGGAATTGCTGCTCAGGGCCGCGGAGTGCTTGGTAGTGACCGGGGGAATCGATGCGAGAAAAAATCTTGATCGTCCCGTCGTCCGTCCAGCCCTTGCGTTGCCAGTACCCGCGATAATCTCCGGCATAGGCCTCGATCTCTACGATCCATTTCACGTTCTTGATGCCGTAGAGTCCCGGCACGAGCAAACGCAGCGGGAAGCCATGTTCCTTCGGGAGCTTCTCGCCGTTCATGAGGAATGCAAGCATCACATCGTCTTGCATCGCGCGTGTCAGCGGAATGCTGTCGTCGTAAGCATCGGCGCCGCGAAAGACAATGTCGCGGACCACGTCCTGATCGACCTCTGCGTCCTGCAATAATTTTTTCAACGAGATCCCGCGCCAGCGCGCGTTCCCGAGGCTGTCGCCGCCAGGCAACGTATCGATGCACATGAGCGTGGAGACCTGTTCGAAGTTGTCACGGTTCAAGAGATCCCGCCAGCCCAATGTGAGCGGCTTATTCACCTCGCCCTTGACCGTCAACTTCCATTCATCCTGGCGCAGGTCGCGGGAGACATTGAACGGCGAATCAGAATAGTTGACCACGTAGAATTTGTTGTTCGACGTGAAGTAATTGGTTTCACGCGGCGGCATGGCAAACATACGGCCGAAGACGGAACCCACGGCGTCGCAGCCTCCCGTCATGCCCGCGATACTCGCGAGGCCTCCGAGTTTGAGTAAGGTTCGCCGCTTTAGTGAGAACCAGTCATGCATGATCGACCCGACATCGAGAAGCCAAGGGATAATGATCATTATCGCCAGTGATGACAGAGGTATTCAAGGGCTTGACTCCATGCATGCGCATTGATATTGTGGGACACATTTTTGATCCTGCCTGGTGGCCGTTGCTCGATAACAAATCGTAACGGATTCTGCGGGAACTCGATCCAAAAAATATTTGATTCTGTAAATTGTGCCTTGACAGGATCGAACGCGCATAGTAGAGTACGCGGCTCGCGTGGAGAACGCGACACGGTTCTTTGACAACTGAATAGAGCGAGTAATGAGCAAGGTAAGGTGTATTGAAGAGGTGGCCCTCGGGTCCAATTTGAATACAAACCTTTTTGAGAGTTTGATCCTGGCTCAGAACGAACGCTGGCGGCGCGCCTAATACATGCAAGTCGAGCGAGAAGGTGTAGCAATACACTTGTAAAGCGGCGAACGGGTGAGGAATACATGGGTGACCTACCATCGAGTGGGGAATAACCAGCCGAAAGGCTGGCTAATACCGCGTACGCTTCCGGATTTTCGAGTTCGGAAGGAAAGCGATACCGTGGGTATCGCGCTCTTTGATGGGCTCATGTCCTATCAGCTTGTTGGTAGGGTAACGGCCTACCAAGGCTTTGACGGGTAGCTGGTCTGAGAGGACGATCA